>DATHUB010000390.1:0-4270 GCA_035462695.1 Coriobacteriia bacterium
GACAGCGGGTGGACGCGAGCACGTGTATTGGATATACTGCCGTTTTGCGACTTAACAGGCTTCTTGAAGGGAACTGCTTACTTGGCCAAACGCGACGACGCCATCGAGATGGAAGGCACCGTGCTCGAAGCGCTGCCCAACGCCATGTTTCGGGTGGAGCTGGATAACGGGCACAAGATGCTCGCTCACATCTCGGGCAAGATGCGGATGCACTACATCCGGATCCTGCCGGGCGACAAAGTCGTCGTCGAGCTGTCTCCCTATGACCTGAGCAGGGGACGGATCACGTACCGGTTCAAGTAGTCCTCTCACGGCGGCGGGCGATAGAGACACCCGGCGCCGTGTTAGCGCGTTTGTGGAAAGAACACGCCTGCGGCTGGGCGATGAGATAGAAGCGTTTTGGATCTAGACGGAGAAGGACCAATTCCATGAAAGTCAGACCTTCCGTTAAGAAGATGTGTGAAAAGTGCAAGGTCATTCGCCGCCATGGGCGGGTCCTCGTGATTTGCGAGAACCCCCGTCACAAGCAGCGGCAGGGCTAGGACCAGGAGGGAGCGGGCTTTGGCACGCATTTCCGGCGTCGACCTACCGCGCGAAAAGCGCGTTGAGATCGGCCTGACCTACATTTTCGGAATCGGGCTCACCACTGCACAGCAGATACTGCGTGAGACCAATATCAACCCGGACACGCGCGTTCGGAACCTCACTGAAGAAGAGGTCGTCCGTCTGCGCGAGTTCATCGACCGGAACCTCAAGGTCGAAGGTGACCTCCGCCGTGAGGTCAGCCAGAACATCAAGCGACTGATGGAGATCGGCTGCTACCGTGGCCTTCGCCATCGCAAGGGCCTGCCGGTTCGCGGCCAGCGGACGCACACGAATGCGCGTACCCGCAAGGGGCCGCGTCGCCAGATCGGCGCGAAGAAGAAGGGCAAGTAGCACATGGCCGCCAAGAAGAAGAACGTCAAGACGAGGGTTCGCCGAAGCGAGCGCAAGAACATCGCTGTCGGCCAGGCCTACATCAAGAGCACGTTCAACAACACGATCATCAGCATCACCGATCCTTCGGGCAACGTGATCGCCTGGAAGTCCGCCGGTCAGGTGGGCTTCAAGGGCTCGCGCAAGTCGACCCCGTTCGCGGCTCAGCTCGCGGCCGAGGCGTGCGCCAAGCTCGCTCAGGAGCACGGAGTCCGCAAGGTCACCGTTTTCGTGAAGGGTCCCGGCTCCGGCCGCGAGACCGCGATCCGCTCACTCCAGGCCGCTGGCCTCGAGGTCGCGAGCATCCAGGATCGTACCCCTGTCCCCCACAACGGCTGCCGGCAGCGCAAGCGCCGCCGCGTGTAGTTCGGAAGGACCAACCTCTATGGCACGTTACACAGGGGCGGACTGCAGGCAGTGCCGCCGTGAAGGTGAAAAGCTCTTCTTGAAGGGCGATCGGTGCTACACGGACAAGTGTGGCGTCGAGAAGCGCCCGTATCCTCCGGGACAGGCGGGCAAGAAGCGCCCGCGCGACTCGGAATACCGTCTCCAGCTGCGTGAGAAGCAGAAGGCCAAGCGCATCTATGGCGTCCTGGAGAAGCAGTTCCGCACGTACTACACTCTGGCGACCCGCCAGCCCGGCATCACCGGTGAGAACCTGCTCCGGTTGCTCGAAAGCCGCCTGGACAACGCCGTGTACCGCCTCGGCTTCGCTTCGTCGCGTGACGAAGCCCGCCAGATGGTGCGCCACCAGCACTTCAAGGTGGATGGCCGCCGAGTGGATATCCCGTCGTTCCGCGTGCGTCCCGGCTCCGTCATCTCGGTGTCGGACAAGGCCAAGGACCTGACGGTCATCAAAGCCGCCCTCATCTCGTCCTCGAAGATCGAGGTTCCGGGTTGGCTGGAAGTCGACGTTGAGAAGCTGCAGGGCAAGGTCCTGTCGCTCCCGACTCGCGAGCAGATCGAAGCGCCCGTCCGCGAGCAGCTCATCGTCGAGCTGTACTCGAAGTAATCACGCCTTGCCAGCCAAGGAGGCTTAAAGCATGACCGAGTTCATGAGGCCGAAGGTGACCGTCGACGAGATCGACGCGCGTACGGCGCGCTACATCGTCGAGCCGCTCGAGCGTGGCTACGGCTATACGCTGGGCAACTCGATGCGCCGTGTGTTGCTCTCTTCGCTACAGGGTGCGGCGGCGACGTCGATCCGTATCGAAGGCGTGCAGCACGAGTTCTCGACGATCGAGGGCGTCCGCGAGGACGTGACCGACGTGGTCCTCAACGTGAAGGGCCTTGTTTTCGCCGACACCGGCATCGGTGAGGGTGACGCAGTGGCGACCTTGTCCGCGAGCGGCCCGGGTGCCGTCACGGGTGCGGCGCTCAAGGTGCCCGCCGAGTTCACGCTTACCAACCCCGACCACGTCCTTGCGACGCTGGAGAAGGGTGCGAAGCTCGAGATGAGCATTCGCATAGGCGTGGATCGCGGATACGTTTCCGCAGACCGTAACAAGCGTCCGGACGATCCGATCGGCGTCATCACGGTCGACTCGCTGTTCAGCCCGGTCAGCCGGTGCACCTACGTTGTGGAGAACACCCGCGTGGGCCAGCGCACCGACTACGACAAGCTGATCCTCGAAGTCGAGACCAACGGCGCGATCACACCGGCAGACGCGGTAGCACGCGCGGCTCGAATCGTGAACGAGCACATGATGCTCTTCATGGAGCAGGCCGAGGGCGAGCTGCCCGAGGGCGGGATCTTCGAAGCCATTCCGGACGAGAAGGACCGCGTGCTCGATACACCGATCGAGGAGCTGGACCTCACCGTCCGCTCGTACAACTGCCTGAAGCGCCAGGGTGTCAACACGATCGGCCAGCTCACCGAGTGCAGTGAGGCCGACTTGCTGAACATCCGCAACTTCGGCGCGAAGTCGATCGAAGAAGTCAAAGACAAGCTCCAGGCCATGGGCCTGGGTCTCGCAGGCTAGGAGAACCAGAGGTATGAGACACGCGAAGAAGGGGCGCAAGCTCGGCACCGACGCGAGCCACACCAAGGCTATGCTCCGCAGCCTCGCCGGCGCCCTGCTCGCCAACGAGCGGATCAAGACGACCGAGACGCGCGCCAAGGAGGTGCGCTCCCTGGTGGATCGCATCATCACCTGGGGCAAGCGTGGCGACGTCCACTCCCGCCGCCTTGCGATCGCCGAGCTCGGCGACCAGGCGTTGGTCAAGAAGGTGTTCGATGACATCGCACCGCGGTTCGCGGAGCGCGAGGGCGGCTACACCCGCATCCTCAAGCTCGGCCCCCGCAAGGGCGACGCTGCTCCGATGGTCATCATGGAGCTCGTAGACTAGTATCGGCCCGCGAGGGTCGCATGAAACGTGAGGGCCTCGCAGTTGCGGGGCCCTCCGTCGTCACCAGGGGAGACGCGTGATCGAACTGACCGAAGCGAGCGTGACGTATCCGGGTGCCGCCGCTCCCGCGCTCGACGGCGTCTGCCTGCGGATAGAGCCTGGCCGCACGCTTGCGCTCCTCGGCCCCAATGGTTCGGGTAAGTCCACGCTCGCGCGCTTGTGCAACGCGCTGCTGCTTCCTTCGGCAGGTAGCGTCACTGTCGACGGAATGGACACCGCTGACGAAAGCCACGTGTGGGAGGTCCGCTCCCGGGTGGGCTTCGTGCAGCAGAATCCCGAGAACCAGATCGTCGGCACGGTGGTGGAAGAGGACGTGGCCTTCGGCCCTGAGAACCTCGGCGTGCCCACTGCCGAGCTGCGGGTGCGGGTGGACGAGTCGCTCGCGGCGGTGGGGCTGACCGGTCTGGAGCGGCGCGAGCCGCACCTGCTCTCCGAAGGCCAGAAGCAGCGCCTGGCGATCGCCGGCGCGCTCGCCTTGCAGCCGTCCTACCTCGTGCTCGACGAGCCGACCGCCATGCTCGACGGGGCGGGCCGAACCGACGTGCTGGAAGCGCTCGCCACGCTGCGCGACAGGGGCGTGGGAATCATCCACATCACGCATCATCTCGAGGACGTGCTGGACGCCGACGCGGTCGCGGTGCTCGATGCGGGCCGGATCGCCTTCGAAGGCACGCCTGCCGACCTCTTCGCAGATCCGTCCCTTTCCTCCGCGCTCGGCGTGGACCTGCCGCCTGTCGTGGTGCTTGCAGCGGCTCTACGGCAGCGGGGCGTTAGCCTCGCCGCCGACGCACGTACCGCTGAAGCGATCGTGGAGGCGCTATGGCGCTCGTAGCGAGAGCCGTCAGCTACGCGTACGGCGACAAGACATCGTTCCGTGTGCAGGCGT
>DATHUB010000391.1:0-5077 GCA_035462695.1 Coriobacteriia bacterium
GAATCGACCGTCGGTGTCGATGAGTTCGCCCGCACGTGCCGAGATGTCCGGGGCCTGAGACTTCGGGATGTCTCCCGAAGACAGACGGACGCCGGCGACGCGGTCGGTATCGAGCTTTGAGGCAAGGGCGGTTGCCGGAGCGGCCGAGAGGCTGCTGAGGACGATCGCGCCCGCGAGGGTGGTACGAAGAAATGCGTTGCGCACGGCCCTGGGGCCTCGCGACGCAACGGTGGATGTGCGTGAGGTAGTGCTCGGCATCCGCCGTCCTTCCTGTCACAACGAACTGGGTCGTCATCCCAGTACGTACTGGATTATTGCACCTGCTAATCAGGCGGGCGCAAGACAGTCGCACCCGACTGGTTCTAAGCGAAGTCCATGCCTTAGCGGCTGGCTTGCAGGATGGGTACTGTGAGCTGGGGAAAGAGGCGTCGCGAGTGGCAACAGGAAGCTGGCAAAGACTGCTTCGTTACCCCTGCGTCCATAGATGGAATCCAGTCATTGTCCGTTGCACCGGAAGGGGGTGAACGACATGGCAACTGCAACTTACGAACACTCTCTGGACTCCGACCTCCAGAGGGCAAGGTGGGCCAGTGTGGGAAACGTTCTCGCAGGGGTCTGGCTGATCGCCGCACCGTTCGTGCTCAACTTCGAGGGGTCCGACGTCGAGATGTGGAACCACATCATCGTTGGCGCCGCGGTGGCGCTGATCGAGCTGATTCGCGCCAGTGACCCGGACCACCGTGCCGGTATCAGCTGGGCGAGCGTCGTGCTTGGTGTCTGGCTGATCGCGGCACCGTTCGTTTTGGGCTACAACACCGTAAATGATGCGCAGACCAACAGCATCATCATGGGTGTCATCGTAGTCGCTCTGGGCGCATTCAGCGCCTACGAGACGAACCAGGCGCATCACGAAGGAGACCGTGAACTCGGCACTGGTGGCTCCAGCGGCATGGGTGGCGGAAGCTCCGGTGGCGGGGACGTCACCTAGTCCCAACGTATGAGACTTGGCGAAGGGGCGAGACCACCAAGTGGCTCGCCCCTTCTACTGTCTACACCTCGAGCTGCTGCGCCCAGTTGTTGATCTGGTCCCAGTCGCGGCAGTCGCCCTCGCCACCGCCGCCGAACGCGCGAAACGCCCAGCGCGCGAGCATCGAGGTCTCTTCCTTCGTGGGACCCACGCCGGCGAAGAAGCCTTCATCGCTCGGCTGCACGAGCTTGCGGACCGGGTCGAGGTAGGCGAGGCGCTTGCGCCGCGGCTTCTCCTCGTCGCCCATGTTCATGATGTGCACGCAGAAGGCGGCCATCGGAACCTTCGAAAGCGCGGAGGTGTTCGACTCGACGAACTGCATCGCCTCGGGCAGCCACTTCCCGCCGTTGACTGCGCTGCCGAGGACTACGGCGTCGTAGCCCTCGAGCGATGGGCGCTCCTTGACCGGTTGCACGTCGACGGCGAACCCGCGCTCGCCGAGCGTCTTGCCAATGGCCTCGGCGACCTCAACCGTAGAACCGGTTCGCGTGGCGTAGGCCACCAGTACTCGCTTGCTCATTACAGAGCCCCCCTCGCTCTCGAGTCCTCACTCGGCTCTTCCCCGATACTCGGGGAGTGCACGCCGAGTGCTCCGCGTCTGCGCACGCCCCCGGACAATCCGCGCCGCTGCTACCCCGCCGGCTTCAGCGCCACGAGCTCGATCTCGACGCGCGCGCCGAGCGGGAGGCCGGCAACGGCGACGGTCGAGCGCGCGGGGTACGGCTCGGCGAACTTCTGCCCGTAGACCGCGTTCATCTCGGCGAAGTCATCCATCGTGGTGAGGAAGACGTTCGTCTTCACGACTTCGTCCATCGACAGGCCGGCGTCGGCGAGCACCGCCGCGAGGTTCGCGAACACGCGCTCGGTCTGCTCGGTGACGCCACCCTCGACAAGCTTGCCGGTGGCGGGGTCGATCGGCGTCTGGCCGGAGAGGTAGAGCAGGTTGCCCGCCCACACGCCATGGGAGTAGGGGCCGATTGCCGCGGGTCCGTTGGCGCTCGAGTGTGCATTTCGGGTCATCTGGGGAGTCCTTTCGTCTCAGGAATTGCAGCGTACCGCTTCGCGGGAAATGGCGCGATTGTCTCTCGGCGCACGCGGGTAAGCACACGCGACTGGCCCCAATAGAGAGGAAGGCATCCCGATGAGGGAGACGAAGAAGCTGACTCGATCCGCGGCCGCCGTCCTTCTCGGAGCTGCCCTGGTGCTCAGCGCGTGTTCCGGCGAGCAGGGCTCTCGACTGCCCGACAGGGGCGAGACGACACGCACGCCCGGCGAGACGACGCGAAGCGGTGACGCGACCCGAAGTGCCGAGGCGACCGGAACCGAGCTGCGCGGCCTGGTGGCCGAGCGGGCGCTCCAGGAGTTCCGCCAGCTTGCCGAGGAGTCGGGGCTCTTCTCGGCGCTCGACGAGCTCGGGCCCTACACGGTGTTCGCACCCACGAACGAGGCGCTCGACGGCCTTAGCGAGGCCGAGAAGACCGCACTTGGGCAGCCGGAGAACCGCGGCGAGCTTGCGCAGCTGGTCGCCTTCCACATCGTGCCCGGGCGCTGGGAGCTGAGCGACATGCGCAACGGGGCCGTGCTGCCCACGTTGAGCGGCCGGTTCGTGACGGTCGAAGTCGTGGGCGGCGAGGTAGTGATCGGCGGGAAGGCTCGACTGGTCGAGCAGTCTCGGGAGAGTTCGGCCGGCGTCGTCTACAAGATCGACGCCGTTCTGGATCCCGACACCGGGTCGGAGTCGCCGGACAGCAAGAGCATGACGCCGTCGCCCGATGGCAACTCGGGTTCAGGATCGGGGTCGGGCAGCGATACCGAGTCGCCCATGGGCGAGCCGGTGCTGCCGCCGGGGCACCCGGACATTTCGCCGCCGAACGACGAGACACAGTCCCTGTGACCGCGTGACGCTTTCATACCTTTGCTGGATGCGCCTGCCATGCGGGCAGGGGTACGTTCAGGGGTAGCCGCGCGACTCCCGCTCAGATGCACCTTCACATTGCCGCGCGACCGTCTTGACGGTTGGACGCCTGGCCAATGGGGGTGCAGGCGTCCCTAGGTGAAGGGGGAGATCATGCGGAGCCTGATCTCGAGACGTGTCGGCCTGTCCCTCGTACTTGTTGTTGCAATGGGTCTGATGGCATTGCTTCCGATGGCTGCTGTTGGCGCCCCGCCGCGGTTCTTCAAAGACATGAGCGGCGCCACCTGGACGGCGCATCTGACCGGCGACGACTCCATGCAGGGCGAGGCGTGGATGAAGAAGACGCCGTGCGGACTGGGAGCGTTCCTGCAGTTGAAGGCGCCGAGCGTGGCGGGTCTGCCTTCCGAGGAGCGACTCGTTCTGCGCGAAGACGGGGAACCGGACGTGTTGCTGGCGACCGTCGGCTCGGACTATCCGGACTTCGGGATCGTGATCGGCTACTGGCCGACCGGCACCCCGATGTTCCCCGACGAGCCATCGCCTCTGTTCGCTCAGTTCGAGTCGAACAAGCCGTACGGAGCGGCGCTCGCCTACGGCGGTCCGGAGGCGTCAGCGCTGCCGATGCAGGCCGAGGACTTCTACGCGGCGTTGGACTCGGGCAAGGTCTGGGTCGATGTCGCGGTTGAGGGCGAGATCGTGCTCTCTGGACGTATCTGCCGCTAGACGGCTTGCACGAAGCAGGAGCAACAAGAAGGGCGCCCCGCGGGGCGCCCTTCTCCGTCCCAGCGCGGCCTGCCCGCTCACCGTTTCCAGGCGTCGAGGCCGTTCGGCACGGGACTCGCAGGGTATCTACGCATGATGATGACGAACCGCAACGCCTTGATCGCAAGCCTGACCGTCGTAATGGTTGGTGCGCTGCTGTCTGTCGCGGTCTTGTTCGGGATCCCCGCGATGCAGGACGCTCGCGCGTCGGCCCCCTTGACCGCTCCCACCTCGTCCGAGGCAAAGGCCGCATCCGTTCCGAGCGTCGAGCCGGCTGCTGAGGTCGTGGACGCTCAGGTGAAGGAGAAGGAAACTCGGCAAGCCACGGAACTCCTCGGCAAGCTTGCCAAGAAGTACCGCCACCTCGACGACGTGACCGTGAGCATGGGCACGACGCCAGACAACAAGGAAGCGGTCGCCTACTACACAGACGGCGAGATCCTTATCAGCTCCAGCCATACCGTGAGCATAGAAAAGATCCTCGCCCATGAGGTCTGGCACGTTATCGACTGGCGTGACAACGGCCGCCTCGACTGGGGCGAGGATCTCCCTCCAGTCAACTCATCTGATTACCTCTCCCAGTAGCTCGCACTCCTCCTTCGTACCTAGTCCGGTAGGTCGTCCGCGTTACTCCTCCAAGTAGTTGCCGAGACGTGGGTTCTGTCCCGGAACATCCGACCCAACAGTCGGGCCGGCGGTGTAAGGAGCGTACGGACGCGTCTCGATCTCAGGGACGACCGGGCCAGCCGTGTACGGCGCGTACGGCCGCGTATCGGCCTTCTGCTCAGGAACGACCGGACCAGCGGTGTACGGCGCATACGGCCGCGTGTCCTCGGCCTCCGACTCAGGCACTACAGGACCGGCGGTGTAAGGCGCATATGGAGTCGAATAAGAGGCTCCACCGAACTGATCGACGATGGCAAATGCGGCTGACGCCATCGACATCACCAGCACGAACGCCATCACCAGCCCGATCAGGCGTACCCGCGCAGAAGATCGATCACTCATCGGTGTCATGTTCAACACCCCCTAGGGGACGTCAAATTCAAGGTCCAATTGAGCCTTCATATAGCTGCTTGCCATTGGTTTCGAACCTAAGGTCAACGGTCGATGAACATTTGGGTAGCTACGCTGCTAGAGCCCGTTGTCTGAGCGGAGGCGCCCCATCACGGTGACAAACGACATATGCGTCGGACAGCTGGAGGTCCGCCCCCACGAGCACATCGTGCTCGCACCAGGGCAAGAGGTGCCGCTCACATCCCGGGAGTTCGAGATCGTCATGATGCTCGCCGAGCACCCCGGCTGGGTGTTCTCGGCAGAGCAGCTCGCGGGCGACAGCGAGTCAGACGTTGGTGATTACTCTCCCGAATCCG
>DATHUB010000392.1:0-4224 GCA_035462695.1 Coriobacteriia bacterium
GCCGATTCGGCGACACACGGGATATTCACGATCCTCGTCGGGGCCGACCGTGTCGCGACGGGGTGGGTCGGCTTCTGGGGGTCGGATTGGGAAGGGGAGGTGACCTGGGAATGCGGCTGGCATGTGCTGCCGCAGTTCCAAGGCGCCGGTATCGCGACTGCGGCGGCGCGCCTCGCCCTCGAATGCGCGAAGGCGAAGCGTCGGCACCCATTCGTTGACGCATTCCCGGCAGTGGGCAACGCGGCCTCAAACGCACTCTGTCGTCGCCTCGGCTTCTCGGCGTTACGCGAGGTTGATGTGGAGTATCCCAAGGGGCAGACAATGCACGCGATGCACTGGCGATACGATCTCCACCCGCCCCATTCCCGTGAGGAGGCGGGACTCAGTTGTCGGTGACCTTCAAGTTGAGGACCTACCTTGACGTTCCGCGGAAAGGCTGGCTGTACCTCTACATCCCGGATGAGCTTCTGGGAGGCGTGCGACGCAGAGTCTGGATCGAGGGAACGCTGAACGGGATGCCATTCACCGCGACAGCGAATCCGTGGAAGGATCAGACGCACGTCGTGACCGTGAACCGGCACATGCGTCGCACACTCGGCATTGACGGTCCGGTCGAAGTCGAGCTCGAGGCAAGGGTGTCTGATGAGCCACTCCTCGACATCGAGATTCCGGCCGATCTGCACGACGCCATCACGTCTGACCCTTCAGCGCGCGCCACGTTCGAGGCCCTTGCTCCGTCGCATCAGAAGGAGTTCGTGCTCTACCTCGACGACGCGAGCATTCAAGCGACCAGAGATGAACGCATCCGCAAGAGCGTCGCAGTCCTCAGGCGCGGCGGGCATATGTGGGAGAACCCTGCCGAGCAGTTCGCAGAAGATCTGAGGGGTGCCTGAGGCCTCTTCTTCAGGCAGGCACACCCTTCAGGGCACGCCGCACGTCCTGAACGTAGATGGGCAGCTCGCGGCCGAAGGAGACGATTCTCGCTACCGGACCGCCACGCCGAGGTAGTAGGGCCAGAGGATGATTCCGAGGACAGCGGTCCAAAAGCTCAACTGCGCGTAGGCGATCGTGAACAACCATCCGATCAGCCATATGGTGCCCATCCCGGTGTCGACGCGTATCTTTTCGCTCGCGGCCATTGAATGCTCCTTCTGTTCGGCGCCTCAGAAGCTCGGTTGAAGTTGGCGAAATGCCCTATCAGCCTACGCGCAGCATACCCGCGACGTGAGGTAGTGGTATGTAGAGGTCGTCAGCACGAACGCCGTACCTCATGTGCAAAGACGCTTAGACAGACCTCGGGGGCCCTTTGGATGGAACGAAACCCGTGCGACTTGAGGACCTGCCAAACGTAGGTCCGGCGATCGCGGGGAAGCTAAACAAGATCGACGTCTTCGAACCGTCGGACCTCGTCGGGCGCGACCCGTACGCTCTGTTCGACGAGCTGACGGCCCGCACAGGCGTGCGTCACGATCTCTGTCTGCTCGACGTCTTCATCGCGGTTACGCGCTTCATGTCGGGAGAACCCGAGAAGCCGTGGTGGACCTACACCGCTGAACGAAAGGCGGAGCTCGAGGCACGGAATAGAGGGGAGTCGTAGTGGCGCGACTGATCTACTCGGCGATCACATCGCTTGATGGCTATGTAGCCGATGAGTCCGGCAAGTTCGAGTGGGCTGCGCCGGATGAAGAAGTGCACACCTTCGCCAACGACCTTGAGAGGCAGGCGGGCACCAACCTCTACGGGCGGATGATGTACGAGGTCATGTCCTTCTGGGAAACGGAAGATCTCTCGGACCAGCCGCACTACATTCAGGAATTCGCGCGGATCTGGCAGGCGGCCGACAAGGTCGTCTACTCGACGACACTCGAGAAGCCGCTTACGTCCAGGACGCGCATTGAGCGCCGGTTCGACCCGGAAGCGGTCCGGCAGATGAAGATGCGGGCGGAACGCGATCTCATCATCGGCGGGCCCACGCTGGCGGCCCAAGCGATCGAAGCCGGCTTGGTCGACGAGTACGACATCTTCATCGCGCCCATCATGGTCGGCGGCGGCAAGCAGTTTCTTCCTGACCATGTCCGCGTGCAGCTCGAACTGGTTGATGAGCGCCGATTCGCCAACGGGATGGTCTACCTACGCTACCGGACGAAACACGACTGAGTGGATGGCCCGCGCCACCATGCGATGGAGGGACAATGACTCGGAGCCGTTTCGATAGCGACGTGACCGACGCCGTTCAGCACGACCTCGTCATCGGCATCCGCGCAGGAGACAACGATCACCGCTTCACTCCTGTGTGGAGCGTCGTCGTCGGAGGTAGAGTCTTCATCCGCTCGTGGGCGTTGTCCGATCGAAGCTGGTTCAGCGCCTTTCGTGACGAGCGGGTCGGAGTTGTTCAAATCGCGGGGGTGGAGTACCCGGTTCGAGCGAACCTCCCGAGTGATAACGCGACACTCGACGCGGTTGATGAGGCGTACCGGCTCAAGTACCACACTCCCTCGTCCGCACAATACGTCACCGATATCAACTCCGCGCGTTCGCGGGCAACGACTACCGAGCTCATGCCTGCGGCATCCGACAAGGCCTGACAGGCGCGGTGTCACCTGCAGGTGGCTCGCTCGCGGTCGCAGTTCTCGAGTGGACATCTGAAGCCCGGTGAGTGGTAAGAATCCTGAGACGACCGTCGTCAAGCAGGGAGGGACGGGCGATGGAGCAGACGGCAAAGCATGCTGCGCCTACGAAGCAGGCGGAGTTCGGCTGGATCGACCTTGCGGCCAGCGACCTCGAAGCGCAAACGAAGTTCTACGAGACCCTGTTTGGCTGGACGCACGAAGACGTTTCGACGCAGCCGAGGCAGGTATACCGACTGTTCAGTCTGAACGGGGCGCAGGTTGCCGGCGCGTCGCCTATGACATCACAACATCAGTTCCCCGCGAGGATTCACTCGACATGGAACACTTACATCACAGTCGGTGACCTGGACGAGGTCGTTGCAAGTGCCGCTCAGCTGGGCGCGAAGATCATCGTGCCACCGATGGATGTGATGTCGCGTCGCATTGCGGGGGTCCAGGATCCGACCGGCGCCGTAGTCTACTTCCGGCAGCCGTCGTCGCAGGACGAGCGGTTCGCGGTGGGCGAGCTTGGCACTCTGATGTGGAGCGACCTGAACACCTCGGATCCGCAAGCGGCCATGGACTTCTACAGCAAGCTTCTGGGGTGGGACGTGAAGCCCTCGCCGACGCAGAGCGGGATGCCTTACTGGATGATAGAGGTCGCCGGAGAGCAGGTGGGAGGTATCACCCGGCAGAGGACCAGCTTCATGCCCAGGTCCCACACACAGAACAAGGAGACGGGTGATGCGCCCAGCTGGCTCGTGTACTTCGGCGTGCCGAGCGCATCGGAGGCCGCACGCACCGTTCGAGCGGAGAACGGAGCGGTTCTGATGGAACCTATGGACGTGGGACCGACGACGTTCGCTACTTTCGCCGACCCCGGTGGCGCAGTCTTCACCGTCATGGAGCCGGTCCGTCAACCGTAGACATTCGGCCGGAACCGCAGGCTGGTGCTCGGAGTTTGGAGTTGATTCCATCCGTGTCTTCTTTCTCCACCTTCACCATATGCTCGCTGGGTCCAGATGATGTTGCCATCATGGAAGCGGTGACGAGGACCTTAGGCGAGGCGTTCGACGACGCTGATACCTACGATGCTGCTCGGCCAAGCCCGGCGTACCTTAAGCGGCTTCTTGGCAGCGAGTGCTTCATCGCGCTTGCCGCTCTGGAGGACGGCGGCGTGGTCGGCGGCATCGCTGCCTACGAGCTTCAGAAGTTTGAACAGGAGCGTAGCGAGATCTACATCTACGATCTTGCGGTCGCGAAGACACACCGGCGGCGGGGGATAGCCACAGCGCTGATCGCCGAACTCAAGAAGATTGCGACAGCGCGCGGAGCTTGGGTGGTGTACGTGCAGGCCGATCTCGGCGACGAGCCCGCCATCGCGCTCTACACAAAGCTGGGGACGCGCGAGGACGTCTTGCACTTCGACATCGCGATTCAGTGAACCGGCGCTCGATTGACGCCTCACCTCTCGCTCGAGGCGCGATGGCTATCCTGTACCGTACGCTGCGTGGTCCGAAGCGGGTCAGTCGGTGAGTTCGGGAGTGAATAGTGCCGGTGGTCGACAGAGCCCCAGCAGGGCTGTTGGTGCGCTCGTCAGCCTTCGGGCTGGACA
>DATHUB010000393.1:0-4986 GCA_035462695.1 Coriobacteriia bacterium
CAGCGCCAAGAAGGGGGCCGCCCCGGGAGGCGGCCCCATTTCCTACACCGGCTTCCGACAAGCACGTTTCCGTTCTACGCGGCGTCGGGCTCCACGACGAGCTCTGCGCCATGCTTGCGGCCGAACATTCGGTCCTTCGCCCCTTCGAGCAGGTCGTAAGCGACGGGGACGACGACGAGCGTGAGCAAGGTTGAAGTCGAAAGTCCGCCGATGACGATGACTGCCAACGACTGACTGATGAGCGCGCCTTCGCCCCCGCCGGATGCCAGTGGGATGAGCGCCATGATCGTCGCGACCGCCGTCATGAGGATCGGTCGCATTCTGGTGGTGCCCGCCTCGAGCAGGGCGTCTCGGCGGACCATGCCGCCCACAAGGTTCGATCGCACGCGATCAACGAGCACGATGGCGTTCGTGACAACGATGCCGATGAGCATCAGCGCGCCGACCATCGCGGGCATGTCGAGCGGCACGCCTGCGATGAACAGGCCGATGAGTCCACCGACCACGGCCAGCGGAAGCGACATCATGATGGCGAGCGGTGCCGCGGCCTCGCCAAAGGCGATCACCATGACGAGATAGACGGCGCCGATCGCGAACAGCATCGCGAGTCCGAGCTGAGAGAACGACTCGCTCATCATCTCCGCCTGTCCGGATACCTCGACGCTCACGCCCTCGGGCAGCTTCACCTCGGCGATCTCCTTCTTCACGTCCGAGATGACCGAGCCGGAGTCGCGAGCCGAGATGTGTCCGCTGACGGTCGCGTACTGCTCCCCGTCTCGGGTGAGAACGGCGACCGGTGATCCTGTCTCGACGACGGAAGCGACCTTCGTGAGCGCGATCTTCTTGCCGAGCGGAGTGGTGAGCTTCAACTTGCTCATCTTCGCGTCGCGGTCCTTGGCGGAGAGCTTCGTCGTGTACATCACTTCGGTCGGCTGATCGTCGATCTTGATGCTGCCGACCTTCTGCTCGGCCACGAGGCCGCGCACGGTGCCGGCGATCATCGCGGCGTTCAGACCGTACTTGGCAGCCTTGGCCTCGTCGACATCGACCACGATCTGCGGACGGCTCACACCGAGGTTGCTGGATACGTTCTCGAGGTCCTCGACGCCCTTGAGCTTGGTCACGAGCTGGTCGCTTGCCGTGCGAATCGCCCCAAGGTCCTTGCCGGTCACGATCACCTCGAGCGCGCCCGAGCCACCGGCGCTACTGACCGCGGCAAACGTGATCTTCGCGCCGTCGGTCTGATACACATCCGTCTTCTCGCGAAGGGCCTTCATGAGTCCGTCAGTGTCGGCCTCGCTGTCGAGCCGCACGAACAGCGACGCCTTGTTGGTGCCGCCTAGGTTCCCGTCCATGCTCATCGAGCTGGAACTCGCGCCCACGGTGGACTGGTAGAAGTCGACGTCTTTGGTGTCCGCGAGGACCGCCTCGACCTGGCGAACCGTCTTGTCGACCGCGCCGGCCTTCGTGCCCTCGGGGTACTCGACCGCGACACTCAGCGACTTCTCCTTCGTCTCCGGCACGAAGCCGGTACCGATGAGCGGCATAAGAGCGACCGCGCCGACCAGCATCGCCACTGAGACCACGACGACGGCTCCGCGATGATCGAGCGCCCAGCGAAGAATGCCGCGGTAGAACAGGCCCGACTTGCTCGGATTGACGGCTTCGTCGCGGTGCTTCGGCAACTTGCCGCGAAGAAGCATCCACTTGGCCATGAGCGGCACGACTGTCACGGCCACGAGCAGCGAAGCAAGCAGCGAGATGCCGACCGTCCATGCGAACGGCTGGAAGATCTTGCCTATGATGCCGCTCACCAAGCCGAGCGGGATGAAGACAGCAACCGTCGTGAGCGTCGACGAGGTGATCGCCGAGGAGACCTCAGCAGTCGCCTTTCTGATCGTCTCGGCGTCGCGTGGAGCACCCTCTTGGAGGTGCCGGAAGATGTTCTCGATGACGACGATGGCGTCGTCGACGACGCGTCCGATAGCGACGGTGAGTCCGCCGAGCGTCATGACGTTGAGCGTGATATCGGTCCCGCCGAGCGCCGCCATCGCGATGAGGATCGACAGCGGGATCGAGACCGTCGCGATGAGCGTCGCGCGCCAGTTGCGCAGGAACAGCAGGATGACGACGACCGCGAAGATGGCGCCGAGGACGCCCTCGCGAAGCATGCCCTCGATCGAGGCGTTGATGCCGTCGGCCGCGTCGAAGACGTACTCGACCTTGGCGTCACCCGGCAGAGTGCCCGCGATGCGGTCCATCTCGGCGCGGACCTTCTCGGTGACTTCGACGGTGTTCGCGTCCTGCGTCTTGATGATGTCGATCAGCGCCGCCGGCTGGCTGTTGGCCCGGCTGCCGACGGTTCCGTCGGCCGGCCCGTAGGTGACCTTCGCGACGTCGCCAAGTTTCACGACCTTGATCTTCATGTCGGGCGTGCTGCCGGCTGATGTCTTGGTGGAGCCGCCGGACGGCATCCGCATTCCCGAGCTCGTGGCGCTGCTCGCGGCGCCCATGGAACTGGCGCTCGCCTGCATCTGCTGCTGAGAGGTGCTGATCTTCGACTGCATGCCGTCGACCGCCGACTGCATGCCCGGCAGGGCCTGGTTCTCGATGTAGGTGATCTGCCCCTGCATGCTCGCGTACTCAGGTGTGTTGCTCGGCATCTGCGACGCCGCAGCCCTCAGCTGGGGCAGCGTGTCGTACTTGAGCGCGTACATCTGCCCCTGAAGCTGCTGGATGCCGTTGATGAGCCCGGCCTGCATGGCGACTTCGCCCGTGGCCTGGCCGAGCTGCCCCATGCCACCGCCCAGCGCCGAGAAGCCCTGGCCCATTCCCTGGGCGAGCGCTCCCATGCCCTCGCCGAGAGCACCCATGCCGCTGCCGATCTGGGCGAACGCCTTGCCCATGATCTCGTTCTGGTTCGGGTAGACGGCGACTTTGAACTTCTTGATGTCGTCGACGCTCGATATGTCGCCGCCGACGCGGATGGGCTCCTGCGAATCGCCGAGGTCGACCGCGCCGACCGGGAATGACAGGTTGGCTGCCTGCAGCTGCTGGATGACCGACTCGGCGGTCAGGCCCTTCTTCTTGAGCTTCACCGGGTCAAGTTCGATGCGAACCGAGTAAGGCGCGTCGGCCGCGAGCTTCGCGTCACCCACGCCCTCGACGCCCTTGAGCGACGGGATGACGCTGTCGCGCACCTCCGAGCGAAGCGCCTCGGCGTTCTCCTTGTCCGACACGATCGCCAGCTTGAGGATCGGCGAGGAGCCGAAGCTGATGCGGGATACCGTCGGCTTGAGCGCGTTGTCCGGCACCTTCACGCCTGCGAGCGCCTTGTTGACCTCGGCTTCGGCCTTCTCCATGTCCTGGGAGTAGCTGAACTCGGCCACGACCATCGACACCGAGTCACCGGACTGCGCGCTGACCTGCTTGACGCCGGCCACGCCGCGCAGCGCCTTCTCCACCGGATCGGTGATGTTGTCGTAGACATCTTGGGGCGCCGCGCCTGGATACGGCGTGACGACGGCGACGATCGGGATGTTGACGTCGGGCATGGACTCTTTGCTGAGGCTCATCGCCGAGTACAGCCCGCCGACCATGACGAGAATCGCCAGAATCACGATTGCGGCGCCGTTCTTCAAAGAGAAGCGTGTAATGCGGTCCATTGAATGGGGTCCCTTTCGCGGGGATTGTTGCCTAAGCGGACTGGTCGACCATGGCGCCGACGATCTGGCGCTGGATTCGGATGAGGGCTCTGATGTCGTCGGTGCTCAGCGTGCCCAGGAGCGCGCGCATGTGCTCGCGCCGCCTCTCCTTCGCCACCGCAAGGACTGCCTCGCCAGCCTCCGTAAGGGAGACGAGGGTCACTCGGCGGTCGTCGGCGGCATGCTCGCGCGTCACGAAGCCGTCGCGCTCGAGCGAGTCGAGCAGCGAGGTGGTGGCTGGCGCCTTGATGCCGAGGGGGGTGGCGAGATCGCCGGCCTTGGTGGGACCGGAGTGCGCGAGCACGAGCAGGACCATCAGCTGCGGAGGCGACACGGGCATGTCCTCGCAGAAGTGGCCGTGGCGCGCGGCCATCAGCCGGCCCAGCATCATCGTCGATGCGTCCAGTTCGTCGAGCAGTTCGTCGCTCGGTCCGGCCGTTCCCTTGGCACTCATGGGGTCACACTTCTTTCGACTATCGAATGTTTCGAGCGACGAACTATATACAGGACGTATCGAGCCGTCAACAGTGCGGTCACCGTCACGCGGAAGTCGCAGGTGAAACCGATAGAATGAGGGCCACTTCAGATTTGGAGGGGCGTGGAACAGCAACTCATCCTTGATCGCTACCGCCCGCTCGAAGAGCTCGGGGAGGGCGCGTTCGGCTCTGTCGTGCTCGCGTGGGACACGCGGATGCAGCGCAGGGTCGCGATTAAGCGCCTGCCGCTCCCCCTCGACTCCCGCGGCCGCCCGCACCAGCCTCCCGGCCTGGCCGAAGCACGCACCGCCGCGATGCTGAACCACCCCAACATCGTCACCGTCTTCGACTTCGACGCCGATGCCGACGAGGCGTTCCTCGTGATGGAGCACGTCGACGGAGCTTCTCTCGGCGATCTTCTTGACGACGTCGGCGGCCCCCTGACCGTCGACGAAGCGGCGACGCTGCTCTCGGACGTCTCCTCGGCGATCGAGTTCGCGCACGAGAACGGCGTCTTGCACCTCGACATCAAGCCCGAGAACGTTCTCGTCACCCGCGATGGCCGGGCCAAAGTCGCCGACTTCGGAATCGCCGAGCTCTCGTCTCTTGCGGGTCACGAGGCGGCCTTCGGCGGGACGCCCGGATACATGCCGCTCGAGCAGCTCGCCGGCGAGGCCGTCACCGAGCGGACGGACGAGTGGGCGCTAGCTGTACTCGCCTACGAGGCCCTGACTGCCGAGAACCCCTTCGCGGAGGACGGCGTGGGCGCGTCGGCAGCGCGGCTTGAGGCCTTCGAGCCACCGCTT
>DATHUB010000394.1:0-14395 GCA_035462695.1 Coriobacteriia bacterium
CAGCTGCAGGACGTGATGGCGCTGCTCATCGCGCGACCCGACCTCGTTCGCGATCAGATCGTCGAAGCGTCGCGACACCAGTTCCCCGAGGGCGACGTCCTTCACTGGTGGCAGCCGTACTCGGGCCGCGGCGTTCGCACGCACATCAGCGATGACCGGCACTGGCTGCCGCTCGTGGTCGCCGAGTACTTGGACGCTACGGGCGATGTCGGGGTGCTCGACGAGGTCACCTCATTCATCGAAGGACCACCGCTCTTGCTCGAAGACGAGGATGCCTACCTTCAGCCCGCGATCTCCGAGCAGGCGGCGACCGTCTACGAGCACTGTCTCCGCGCTCTCGAGGCAGGACGGCCTGTAGGCGCTCACGGCCTGCCGCTGATGGGCGGCGGCGACTGGAACGACGGCATGAACCGCGTCGGCCATGAGGGCAAGGGTGAAAGCGTGTGGCTCGCCTGGTTCCTCGGCTATGTGCTGACCCGCTTCGCGCCGGTCTGCGAGGCACGCGGCGAGCTCGAGCGAGGGGCGGACTTTCGCGCTTGGGCGGCATCTCTTGCCGCGGCCGCCGAGGAACACGCATGGGACGGATCGTGGTATCGGCGGGCATTTTTCGACGACGGCACGCCGCTGGGTACCCGTGACGCCGAGGAGTGTCGCATCGACGCGATCGCGCAGGCATGGGCGACGATCTCCGGGCTGGGCGATCCAGAGCGGGCAGAACAAGCACTCGACGCGGTCGAAGAGAAGCTCGTTCGGCGCGAGGACGGCCTGATCGCGCTTCTCGCTCCCCCGTTCGACAAGATGGCTCACGATCCCGGCTACATCAAAGGCTACGTCCCCGGCGTTCGCGAGAACGGCGGTCAGTACACCCACGCCGCGCTCTGGACGGTGCTCGCCTACCTGCTCAGGGGCAATGGCGACGAGGCGCTCAGCTTGCTCGACCTGATCAACCCCATCAGCCACGCCACAAACGCCATATCGGCCGAGCGATACAAGGTCGAGCCCTACGTCGTGGCAGCCGACGTCTACGCGGTCGACCCGCACACCGGTCGCGGTGGCTGGACATGGTACACGGGCTCCGCGTCGTGGTTCTACCGAATCGCGGTGAAGTGGCTACTCGGCCTGTCGGTGCTGCACACGGAGGGCGGACTCGTCCTATCGATCGACCCCTGCATTCCCCGCAGGTGGTCGAGTTATGAGATCCACTACCGGCACGGCGCGGCGACTTATCACATCACGGTCCACAACCCGCGAGAGGTCAACCGGGGGGTTGCTCGGGTCGAGCTGGACGGCTCCCCTGTGCTCGACCATGTCGTGCCGCTCGTCGATGACGGTGCGGAGCACGAGGTGCACGTGACCCTGCTCGGGGGCTAGCGGCTGCGGGTCCGCTACGCCTTCGGTCCCATCCAGCGGCGGTGGAAGAAGCGCATGAAACGGCGGTCGCCTATCACCCGGCGTGCGAAGGACATAGGTCGGGCGTAAGCCGAGATCGGGTATCGCAGACGATCGGTGTCGTCCGTGATCGACGAGAAGACCTCCTCGGCTGCGGCCTCAGGAGTGGTTCGTGAGGTGATGGAAGACTCGAAGCGGCGCATCTCCTCCATGTAGGGACGGTAGGGGCCCGCTCCCTCGACCGGCTCATCGGCGCCCGGCAAGACCTTTCCCCAGATCGCCGTTTCCACGAAGCCGGGCTCGATCGCCTTGACTCGAACGCCGAACGGCTTCAGTTCGTGCCACAGTCCTTCCGAAATGCCTTCCATGGCCCACTTGGTGGAGTTGTATGCCCCGAAGAACGGGAAGACCAGCAGTCCGCCCAGTGAAGTCACGTTCGCGATCACGCCACTTCCCCGCTCGCGCATCGAGGGCAGGAACGGCCTCACCAGCTCGAGCTGGCTGAATACGTTGACTCGATAGAGGCGCTCGAGTTCTTCGGCTGGGTAGTACTCAAGAGGGCCGAACTGAAGCATCCCAGCGTTGTTGAGGATCACGTCGGGACAGCCCAGAGAGGCGAGAACGCGTTCGGCAAGGTGCGCAGCCGACCCCTGGACCGCGAGATCCAAGGCCTCGAGTTCCACCCCGTCCAAGTGCTCGGCGGTCTCAGGGTTTCGAACGGTCCCGATGACCCGCCAGCCGGCGCGCTGGAATCGCAGCGCCGAAGCTCTTCCGATGCCCGTTGAAACGCCGGTAATGAGGATAGTCGGCACGTGTGTAGCCCTTTCTGCAGCAGACACTTGGGAATCATCTTGGTGCGCTGTCATTATTAGACTAACCGAACTGAAAGGAACGTCGGTGCGACTAGCAATCGTGGGGGCAGGCATCTCCGGCATAGGTGCGGCGTGGCTCCTGTCCAAGGACAACACGGTGGACATCTACGAGTCAGAGGCGGCCCTTGGCGGGCACGCCAGGACCGTGGATCTCACCTCCGACGGCGTTACATTCCCCACAGACGCCGGCTTTCAGGTCTTCAATCAGCGCACGTATCCGAACCTGCTGCGCTTCTTCGAGCGTCTGGACATCAAACACTCCGAGACCGACATGTCCTTTTCTGTCCGCGTTGACTCCGAAAACATCGAGTGGAGTGGCACGAGCCTGAACTCCGTCTTCGCGCAGCGCAAGAACGTCACGAACCCGCGCTTCCTGCGCATGCTCGCCGACGTAGTTCGCTTCAGCCGCGACGCTGACCGGCTCCTCGCCGACCCGACTATAGACGAGCTCACGCTCGGCCAGCTTCTCGAGCGCGAGGGATACTCCACCGTCTTCACTGACTGGTATCTGATACCGATGGGCGACGCGATCTGGTCGACACCTCCGGGCAAGATGCTCGACTACCCCGCCGCCACCTTTCTGCACTTCTGCGACAACCACGGCCTGCTGCACATCACCGGCAAGCCGATGTGGATGTCGGTCATCGGCGGCAGCCGCACCTATGTGGAACGCGCCGCCCGCTCGTTCTCAGGGGAGGTCCACACGAACGAACCTGCGGAGCAGATCGAACGCACCGGAGCCGGCGTGAAGATCCACACTGCGCGCCGGGTCAAGGAGTACGACGCGGTTGTGATTGCCGCGCACGCGCCCGATACCTTGCGCCTTCTCGGCGACGGAGCAACTCCTGATGAGCGTGACGTGCTCTCGGCCTTCTCTTACCAACCGAACCCCGTG
This sequence comes from Coriobacteriia bacterium, assembly GCA_035462695.1. Taxonomy (GTDB): domain Bacteria; phylum Actinomycetota; class Coriobacteriia; order Anaerosomatales; family PHET01; genus DATHUB01. The sequence continues at coordinate 3,157 of DATHUB010000394.1, forward strand.
GTGCTTCATACCGACACGGCATTCATGCCCCAGGAGCGCCGGGCTTGGGCATCATGGAACTGGTATGCCGCTTCTGGTGACTCCCTGAAAGACGCGTTGGTGCTCACTTACTGGATCAACAACCTTCAGTTACTGCCTTCCAAAGTGCGTCCCGTGATGGAAACGCTCAATGCAAATCGACCGTTTGCCGAGGGCACGGTCCTCGATCGAATGGTCTTCGATCACCCCTTGTTCACCACCGAGGCCATCCACGCCCAACGCAGAGTGCCTGCCCTCCAGGGCGTCGGCGGAGTGTGGTTCGCGGGTGCTTGGCAGCGCTACGGCTTCCACGAAGACGGGTTGCTCTCCGGCGTACGCGTCGCCGAAAGTCTCGGCGCGGCTCTTCCGTGGGCCGGGGAGCTGGACGAGAGCCGCACGAAGGAGCTCGGAGGAGCTCGTGCTCCCGGAGGTGTCCCGGTGCTTGAGCCCGGTTCGGAGGGGATCGCCTAGGTGGAAAGCCGTCTCTACATCGGCTGGATCTCTCACGAACGCAAGGTGCCGAAGAAGAACTCCTTTCGGTATCGGCTCTACTACCTGTTCGCGGATATCGACAGACTCGACGAGCTGGATGGCCGACTCAAACGCTTCTCCCACAACCGGCCAAACTTCGTTTCCGTGTGGGACAAGGACCATGGGCCCCGTGACGGCACGCCTCTGCGTCCATGGATCGACGAGATCGTGTCTCGGGTCGGCGTCGATCTCAGCGGCGGACGTGTCTTCATGCTCACCTTCCCTCGTGTTCTGGGCTTCAAGTTCTATCCCGTGGCCTTCTGGTACTGCTACTCGGCCGATGGGGTCTGCCGAGCTGTCCTGGCGGAGGTTCAGAACACCTTCGGCGAGCATCACAACTACCTGCTTCACAACAGCGGCGCTCCGTTCGAATGGAACAAGAAGGTGATCCGGCCGAAGGTCTTTCACGTGTCGCCGTTCGTGGGGATGCAGGATGCGCGCTACGAGTTTCGGGTAGGCGAACCAGGTGAGAAGCTGCGGCTCGCACTGTATGACTACGTCAACGGGCCTCTGACCATCGTCGCCGCTCTCGACCTCGACGCGAGGGCACTCACCGATTCGGAGCTGATGCGGACGATGGTGCGGCTCGGGCCCATGTCGGCGAGGGCGTGGACACTCATACATCTGCAGGCGATCAGGATCGTCGGCAAGGGCATCCGGTACATTCCGAAACCGCCGCCACCGGGAGAGGAAACGACTCTGTGAGCAGGACGTTGGCCGAGATGGTCGCCGAGATGGCGCTGTCCCGACTCTCTGCCGGAGAGCTCGAGGTCGTGCGCCGAGACGGTAGCAGTCGCACGATGAACGGTAGCGACCTTGGTGGCAGCGCCACCGTGGTCGTCAAGACTCCCGCTGCAGCGAGGCGCGCAGTCACCGCCGGAGCTATCGGCGTGGCTGAAGGCTACATGCGTGGCGACTGGGACACACCGGATCTCGACGCTGTGCTCGAGCTCGGCGCCAACCACGTGCTGCACGATCACCACACAGTGCGCTCTGTTCGCTCGCCTTGGACGAGGTTGCTCCACCGCCTTCGCGATAATTCGCTCACCGGCAGCCGGCGCAACATCGCCGCCCACTACGACCTCGGAAACGACTTCTACTCCCTCTGGCTCGACGAAACGATGACCTACTCATCCGCGCTCTACGATGAGCCGGCGGCCGACCTGCTTGGCGCCCAACGCCGCAAGTGGGACCGGTTGCTTGAGGTCGTGCAACCTTCGCGCAAAGACCATCTCCTCGAAATCGGCTGCGGCTGGGGAGGTTTCGCCCTTCATGCGGCCAAAGAGGCGGGCTGCAAGGTCACCGGCTTGACCTTGTCTCAGGAGCAAGCGGCCTGGGCGTCTCAGGCGGTGCAGCGAGCGGGGCTGGAGGGCCTCGTCGATGTGCGCATTCAAGACTACCGCCGAGTGGACGAGACCTTCTCGGCAATCGTCTCGATCGAGATGTTCGAGGCGGTCGGCGAGCGCTGGTGGCCGACATTCTTCCAGCGGGTGCGCGATCTTCTGCCCGACAAGTCGGTGGCCGCGATTCAGACGATCACCATCGGCGACGACCGGTTCGAAGACTACCGAGACAATCCCGACTTCATCCAGCGCTACATATTTCCCGGCGGGATGCTTCCTTCGCCCGAACGCTTCACCGCCGCCGCCGCTGAGCAGGGGCTGGTGGTCGACGACGCTCACTACTTCGGCCACAGCTACGCTGCCACTCTCGCCGAGTGGTCGAGGCGCTTCGAAGCCGCGCTCCCGGCGGTGCGCGCACTCGGCTTCGATGAGGAGTTCGTCCGGATGTGGCGCTACTACCTCGCCTACTGCCGTGCGGGGTTCTCGGCAGGTACCGTCGACGTGATGCAGGTCAGGTTGGAAACCTGACCGGTCCGGCCTGAGACGCACAAAACGCCCCCGCGGCTTTGGGCCCTCGGAGGCGTTTATGAGTGTGATGGTGGGCCCGGATGGATTCGAACCATCGACCTCACGGTTATCAGCCGTGCGCTCTAACCAACTGAGCTACGGGCCCATACAGGCGAAACGCTCGCATACGATATCGCGCCCTCCGACACGCGTCAAGGAACCGTCAGAGGCCCTCCAGAAGCGTGACGGAGAAGCGCCGACTGCGCGGTCCGTCGAACTCGCAGAAGTAGACACCCTGCCAGGTTCCGAGGGCCAGACGCCCGTCCTCGACAGGCACCAAGAGGCTCGGACCCACGAGTGAACTCTTGAGGTGTCCATCGCTGTTGCCCTCTCGATGCCTCCAGTGCGCGGTGCTGGGGGCGATGCGCGCGAGGCCGTCAACCAGGTCCAGCGTCACATCCGGGTCGGCGTTCTCGTTGATCGTCACGGCTGCCGTGGTGTGCGGGCAGAAGATGAGGGCCGCGCCTCGCTCTATGCCGGCGATTCTCACGGCCTCCTGCACGTGACGTGTCACATCGACGAACTCTTCCCTGCTACTGGTGCGGAGCTCGAAGTGCATGCGTCGACCCTTCTGCCGCAGGGTATGATTGGTGCCCAGGGTACAGACTACCCAAGGCGACCGAGAACGAGGAGGTGAGCGCCGTGGTGCAAGTGCGTATCGCCAGTTTGGCGCTCGACCCCCGTACCAACCAGCCGGTGATAGTGCTCAAGCCGCTCGAGGACGAGGACGGCGCCGGGCGCCTGCTGCCGATCTGGATCGGGCACCCTGAGGCAACCGCCATATTGCTTGCGGTCGAAGGCGTCGAAACGCCTCGGCCTATGAGCCATGACCTCATGCAAGGAATCATCGAAGCGCTTGGGGCGTACGTCGACCGCGTCGAGATCACACGAGTCGACGAGGGCACCTTCTACGCCGCGCTAATCCTGCGCGGGGAAGAGCAAGTACGCATCGTGGATGCCCGGCCATCGGACTCGATTGCGCTGGCCGTACGCGTCGGAGCGCCCATCTTCGTCGCCGAGGAAGTCCTCAATGCCGCCGCGATCGGCGATGAGCCGGTTGACGAGGACGCGGAGGTCGAGGAGTTCAGACGCTTTCTGGAGCACGTGGATCCCGAGGACTTCCAAGGCTAGTTTTCAACGGCTCCAGCCCCACGCGCTCTTCCGCGGATGTGCGGCCGCCGAGCCGCGTCTACTCGTAGCGCAGCGCCTCGATGGGGTCGAGCCGGGACGCCCTCCACGCAGGGTAGACGCCGAAGAATATGCCGACAACTGCGCTGAAGGTGAACGCCAACGCGACCGCCCACCACGTGATCTCCGTAGGCACCCATCGGTTCAGTATCGCAGCCCCGCCCCAGCCGATGGCGATCCCGATGACCCCCCCTGCGACCGAAAGAACGACGGCCTCGATGACGAACTGGCTCAGGATGTCGTAGGTCTTGGCGCCCACCGCTTTGCGGATACCAATCTCGCGGGTGCGCTCGCTCACGCTCACCAGCATGATGTTCATGATGCCGATGCCACCCACCAGCAGCGATATGCCGGCTATGCCAGCGAGCATCACCGTGAGCGTCCCGAGCAGAGTCGACAGTATGCCGAGCGTCTGTTCCTGAGTGAACACCGTGAACTCGTCTCCGAAACCGGGCCGGAGCGTCTGCTCGATCTTCGCCTTCACGAGGTCGATCTTCTCGGCGTCTATCGCTTTGACGATGATCGATGACAGCTCGCGCGAGCCCAAGAGCCGTTGCGCCGTGGTGGTCGGCATATAGATCTGATTGTCCTGGTCGCCTGAGAGCGTGCCCCCCTGCTCGGCGAGTTGTCCGATGACGGTGAACCTCTCGCCGTTGATCGACACCTCTCGGCCCACCGGGTTCTGCCCCGGGAAGAGCTCTGTTGCGGGGGTAGCTCCGAGCATCACAACGCGAGCCGCTGTTGAGTACTCGCTCCGGCTGTAGTGCCGCCCTTGGACGTAGGTTGCATTGAAGACTTGATCGCCGCTCTCATTTGCGGCGGCGATCGTGCTCCGCAGCGTGCGGTTGCCGGCCTTCAGATCCGCCGGGCCTTGCACGACGGGTACGACGATGGCGTCGTCTCCCAACCGCCGGTCGACGAGTTCGGCGTCATCGAGCGTGAACCTCTTGTTCACCGACGCCGACGGCCCCCCTGGCCCTCCTCCGCCCCCTCCACTGAAGTCGCCCGGGAAGACGAACAAAAGGTTCGAGCCCAGTCCCTCGATCTGGCCGGTAATCTCCTGTTGCACGCCCGAACCGATTGCGACCAGCAAGATCACGGCAGCCACGCCGATGATCACCCCGAGCATCGTCAGCGCGGCGCGCGCCTTGTTCGAGTTGAGGGCTCTGAGTGCGATGCGGAAGCTCTCCACCAAGTTCATGCCGGGCGACCGTTCGCGCGCCGATACTCCTCCAGCTCGAAGGCGGCGTTGATCCGGTTCTCGACGGCTCTATCGTCGACCACTGCGCCGTCTTTGATCTCGATGATCCTCTGTGCGTGGCTGGCCACGCGAGCGTCGTGGGTCACCAGAACGATTGTGATGCCGTGCTCGTTGAGCTCCTGCAGAAAGGCCATCACCTCGACGCCGCTTCGCGAGTCGAGGTTGCCCGTCGGCTCATCCGCAAGGACGATGCTCGGCTCTGTCACGAGGGCCCTCGCTATGGCAACACGTTGCTGCTGGCCCCCCGACAACTGATTGGGCATGTGGCCGAGCCGGTCTCCGAGGCCCACTCGTTCGAGGGCGGCCTTCGCCCGTCTTGAGCGCTCTCCCCCGGGGATTCCGGAGTATATGAGGGGAAGCTCCACGTTGGCTTGGGCCGTGGTGCGTGAAAGCAGGTTGAACGACTGGAACACGAACCCGATTCGCTTGTTGCGAACAGCCGCCAGCTCGTTGGGCTGCATCTCTGAGACGTCTTCGCCTTCGACGCTGACGCGCCCCTCCGTGGGACGATCCAGCAGGCCGACGATGTGCATGAGCGTGGACTTACCCGACCCTGAGGGCCCCATGATTGCGAGCATCTCTCCCTCGCAAACCTGCATGCTCACGCCGGTAAGCGCACGTACCTCGACCTCGTCGAGGAAGTACGTCTTGACGACGTCAACCGCCTCCAGCACGGCCCGACCCCGGCGCTCACCATCTTGGTTCTGCTCGGCGCCGGGTTTCGCGTCGACGGTCATGGTCCCCTTTCGGACTGCTGCTACTCCACTCGCACAGACATTCCGTCGGTGTACTGCGTCGACCCCGACAGGGCGACTGTCTGCCCTTCCTCAAGACCGCTCAGAACCTCGACGTCGGTGTCGGTGGTCGCGCCAACAGTTATCTCAGTCTTGTTCAGCGTGTTGTTTACCACCACGTAGACGTAGTCAGTACCGCCCTCGCTAAATAGGGCCTCCACCGGGACGGTCAGCGCGTTCGCCTGGGAGCTGACCTTGATCGTCGCGTCGCCCTTCATGCCGATGAGGATGTCCTGCCCGGTGTCCTCTACAACCATCTCGACTTCGAATATCGTCCCGCCGGTAGCGGTCGCCTGAGCGACCGGGTTCAGCCGAGTGACCTGGGTCGCGAACGTCTCACCGGGAAAAGCGTCGAGGGTGATGTCGACGTCCATTCCCACCTTGACGCGGTTGATGTCAGCCTCATCCACTTCGGCGGTGAATTTCAGCGCGTCCAGATCGACGACACTGAAGGGGGCCGCTGCGGGTGAAACCGCGGAGCCCTCATCGAGCTTGCCTCCGGTGCTCGCCCCGCCTCCCCCTGCGCCCGCGGCGGCGGCAGCGGCGGCCGCTGCCTGATCGTTGAAGATGACCACGCCATCGATCGGCGCCTTGAGAACCGCGTCGTCGAGGTTGTCCTCGGCTAGTCGTAAGGCAAGAGCCGCCTGGTCGACGGCCGCTCTCGCAGCTTCCTTCTGTTCGCTGGTCGAAGCGCCCTGCAGCTTCGCGAGTTGCGCTTCCGCGCCCTTCCAGGCCGCGTATGCTTGACTGACGGCAGCGTTAGCTTGCGCGCACGCCGCCGAGAGATCCGTCGACTTCAGTTGCCCTTCGGCTGCTTTCGCAGAGAGATATGCGGCGTTCGCCTGATCCTTGTTCGCGGCGAGGACCGCCTTGGTCGCGTCGTCGGAAGGATAGGCCTTCCATACAGCTTTGGCGTTGTCGTATGCAGCTTTGGCCGCGTCCGTTCCCGCTTCCGCGGCATCGATCTGAGCGGCGCTCGGCGCCTGGTCCCCAACTGCAGCTGCCTGCGCTTGGGCGGCCTGGTACGCCTTGCGGGTCGCCTCAACATTTGCGCGGGCTGCGGTGATGTCGGCTGGCCCAGACGCCTGGTCGTCGATGGCGGCGAGCTGTGCTTGGGCTTGAGAGAGCGCGGCCTGCGCCTGGGCGACCTGAAGCTCAAGCGGCTCTGTGTCCATTGCCGCGAGCTTCGTTCCTGCGGTGACGGTCTCCCCGTCACTCACGTAGACCTCATCTAGTGTGCCTTGGGTTGGCGGGTAGACGTCTACCTGCACGCCCGCTTCCACCTTGCCTGAAGCAGTGACTGTCACGGCGAGCTCTTGCTGGTTCACGGTTGCGGTCTCAATCTGGGGACCGCCTCCTTGCGACCGGAGCACTGCGAAAGCTGCAATGGCTCCGACGACCACCAGCGCGACGACAGCGGCGATTATGCGGCCCTTTTTTGACACCGGTCCTCCTCGGGACGAAACCCTCCCCAACCTCCCTATTCTCGCACAAAGCGCGCGCGAGAAGGGTCCTTTTGACAGCCACGCTCATCCATCCGCGACTGCTCAGGAGACGCGATACCGCTCGGCTTCTCCGTCAAAAAGGGCCGAGACATCCGCCATCGAGTTGACTGCGTACGCCGGCCCCGGCTCAAGGACGCGCTCTGGGGACGAGACGCCCCACAGTGCCGCGATAGCGAGACAGCCTGCGCGGATGGCCGCTGTCATGTCATGCGGGCTGTCTCCGACATATGCGCACTTGTCGGCGGGCACGCCGAGCCGCTCAGCAGCGAAGCACAGCGGGTGCGGATCGGGCTTGTGCACGGGCACGTCGTCGTAGGTGACGATCACTTCGAAGAAACGTTCGAGGCTGAAGCGCTCGAGGCCTCGCTGCGCGACCGCAGCTGACTTCGACGTCACGATGCCCAGGCGGAAACCGAGCTGTCCAAGTCGATCGAGCCCCTCGTTGACTCCCGGGTATTCGCGCACCATGGCGTCGTGCACGCGGGCGTTGTGCTCCCGATAGACGCGCACGAGCTCCTCCGCGCGAACCTCATCGAACTCGCGCATCTGAGTGATGAGCGGAACGCCAACGTTATGCATGAGGACCTGGTCGGGCAAGGGCTCGCCGAGTACGTGTTCGGTCGCGTATCGCATTGAGGCGCGAATCATGTCGAGCGTGTCGATCAGCGTGCCGTCCAAGTCGAAGAGAACCGCTTCGAGGCCCGCGAGTTGGGTTTCGCAGCTGTCGCCGTTCGTGCCGGTCTCAGTCATCGCTTCCTCTACCTCTCGTTCGTCCCGAACGCGTTCGTTCTAACGACTTCATCACGCTCGTACGGCGGTGCCGCTGAAGGGAAAGCGCCCGCCTCCCTCGGGGAAGCGGGCGCCGTTGATACCTGACGTTGAATCCTACTCCTCGGTGATGGCGCCGTCCTCAGCGTCCTCGAACTCCTCGGCTACGAGCTCCTCGGCTTCGATCTCGAGTTCGTCGTGACCCAGCTCGTCCGCCTCTTCGGGCTCCGGCGTCGGCGCCGCTCCTTCCAGGAGGGTGCCTTGGCCCTCGGCGATCCCCCGCGGCTTCGCCTTCTTCTTGCCGCCGGAGACCCTCGCGATGGCACACACGCGGTCGGCCTCGCTCACGTTCATCACCTTCACGCCCTGGGTGGAGCGACCGAGCTTGCTGATGTCGCCGGCTTTGACCCGGATGACGACTCCTTCTTCAGAGATAAGCATAAGCTCGTGTGCCCCGCCGACTATCTTCATCCCGGCCAGAGGACCCTTCTTGGGTGTGACTTGGATGGTGCGCACACCCTGGCCGCCGCGGTGATGCTCGGGGTACTCCTCGACAGGCGTTCGCTTGCCGTATCCGCGCTCGGTCACGACGAACAGCTCGCTTCCGGCCGGCGCGATCTCCATGCCGAGCATCCGCTCGCCCTTCTTGATGGTCATGCCCTTCACGCCCATGGTGTCGCGCCCCATCGGGCGGGCTTCGGACTCGTCCCACTTGATTGCCTTGCCCGACGTAGCGACCATCATGACTTTCTCGTTGGTCCTGACGCGGCGCACGGAGATCAGCTCGTCGTCGTCGCGCAGGTTGATGGCGATAATGCCGTCGCGGCGGCTGCGGTCGTAAGCCTGAATCGCCGTCTTCTTCACCATGCCGTGGCTCGTTGCGAACATCAGGAACTCGTCTGGGCTGAAGGACTTGGTGTTGATGACCGCGGCGATCCGCTCGGTCTGCTCGAACGGCAGCAGGTTCACGACAGCCGTTCCGCGAGCGTGGCGCGAGCCGATCGGCAGCTCGTGCACCTTCAGGCGGTAGACCTTTCCCTTCGTCGAGAAGATGAGCACGAAGTCATGGGTGCTCGCGATGAAGAGGTGCTCGACGAAGTCGTTGTCCCGCAGGTTCACTCCCTGAAGTCCCTTGCCTCCCCGCTTCTGCTGGCGGTAGGTGGCGACGGGTAGGCGCTTGATGTATCCCGCCTTGGTGATCGTCACGACCATGTCTTCTTCAGCGATGAGGTCCTCGACATCGAGGTCTTTCACTGCCGAGGAGATCTCGGTCATGCGCTTGTTCGCGAACTTCTCGCGCAGCTCGCCGAGCTCGTCCTTGATGATCTGCATTACCAGTTTCACGTCGCCGAGCACGCGGGTGTACCAGTCGATCTTCTTGCGCAGCTCGGTGAGTTCGTCCTCGATCTTATGGCGCTCGAGGCCGGTGAGGCGACGGAGCCGCATCTCGAGAATCGCGTCGGTCTGTATCTCCGACAACCCGAAGCGCTCCATCAGGCTGGCCTTGGCCTCGGTGTCGGTGTTGGACGCCCGGATGATACGGATTACCTCGTCGATATTGTCGAGGGCGATGACGTATCCATCGAGGATGTGGGCGCGCTCCTGGGCCTTCCGAAGCTCGTAGCGCGTCCTGCGGGTGATGACGTCCTTCTGGTGCTCGAGGTAGTAGAAGAGCATCTCTTTAAGGGTAAGCGTCCTCGGGATGCCGTCGACCAGCGAGAGCATGATGATGCCGAAGTTCTGCTGAAGCTGCGTGTGCTTGAACAGCTTGTTGAGCACGACCTGCGGGATACACGCCTGCTTCAGCTCGATGACCACACGCATGCCCTTGCGGTCGGACTCGTCGCGAAGGTCGCTGATCTCAGTCAGCTTCTTCTCTCGAACAAGGTCCGCGATCTTGGTCACGAGCTTGGACTTGTTCACCTGGTACGGGATCTCCGAGATGATGATCCGCATCCGGCCCGTCGAGGTCTGCTCGATGTGCGCCTTGCCCCGAATCGTGAGGGAGCCGCGCCCGGTCTCGTATGCCGAGCGGATCCCGTCACGGCCCATGATCGTGCCGCCGGTCGGAAAGTCCGGGCCGGGCAGGACCGTCATCAGCTCGTCGAGATCGACGTCCGGGTTGTCGATGACCATGACAGCCGCGTCGATGACCTCCCCCAAGTTGTGCGGGGGGATGTTTGTTGCCATGCCGACCGCGATTCCCGCGGAGCCATTGACGAGCAGGTTCGGATAGCGAGCGGGCAGTACCAGCGGCTCTTGGAGGGATTCGTCGTAGTTCGGTCCGAAGTCCACGGTCTCTTTGTCGAGGTCGCGCAGGAGCTCGATAGCGAGACGCTGCAGCCGAGCCTCGGTGTATCGCATGGCCGCCGCTGAGTCCCCGTCGACCGAGCCGAAGTTGCCGTGTCCGTCAACGAGCGGCGCGCGCATCGCGAAGGGCTGTGCCATGCGCACCATGGTGTCGTAGACCGCTTGGTCTCCGTGAGGATGGTATTTGCCGATTACCTCTCCGACAGTCCACGCCGACTTCTTGTAGGGCCGTGTCGGAGTCAACCCCGACTCGTTCATGGCGTACAGGATGCGGCGATGTACCGGCTTGAGACCGTCACGGACATCAGGCAGTGCCCGGGCTACGATCACGCTCATCGAGTATTCGAGGAACGAGTTCCGCATCTCATGCTGGATCTCGACGGGAAGCAGAGTAGTCCCGCTTGTGTCGATTATCCCGTTCTCTTCAGCCACTTAGAGCACTCCTCGCTGCTTGAGGGTCCTGTACAACATCCACACACCCATTCCGAGGAAGAACACCCCGAACATTCCGAGGCCTCCCCCGGTCACTTGACCGATCCAACCCGTTCTCCGCGCCCCCACGAGCGCTGCGATTCCCCAGATCATCAGCATGCCGCCCAGCGCTACAAGCACCAGTCCCGATCCGATCGCCACTCCGAGCAGACTCTTGACGGGAGGCGGTTCCTCTTGAGCGAGCCCCGCCAGCAACTCGAGCATCTCGGCCTCACTCACTCCCCCGCCGCCCTGCTCGCCATCGCTTGCATCAGCATGGCGCGCGCGGGCCGCTTCGAACGTCGTTACCGGCGGAACGGCCTCTGCCCCCGTGGGCCCGGCCGTCCCGGCTAGCTCTTGAACGGGCTCGCTCTCGGAGGAAAGCGCGGTCTCCGTGGCTCGCTGTCTCTCCAGCTCCTCGAACGCTTGCCGTTCCCACGGCGGCGGCTCGAAGCTCTTCCGATCCCGGCGCTCGACCGGCTT
>DATHUB010000395.1:0-2364 GCA_035462695.1 Coriobacteriia bacterium
GTCTCGCCCACAGAGTCGCCAACGACATAGATCGCGTTGTATACGCCGCTCACGCTGGCCAGAGGGTGGCTGTTCGGAATCATCGTGGGATGCACGCGCACATCGATCTCTCCCTCGATCCGGCGCGCGATTGCAAGAAGCTTGATAGTGCTGTCCATCTGCCTGGCGTAGTCGATATCGGCAGGCGACAGACCGCGGATCCCCTCGGCAGGTACCTGGCTCATCACGACGCGGCTGTTGAACGCTATGGAGGAGAGGATCGCTATCTTGGCAGCTGCGTCGAGGCCGTCGACGTCGGCGGTAGGATCCGCCTCGGCAAAGCCGCGCTCCTGCGCCTCGGCGAGGGCCGTGTCGTAGTCCAAGCCGTCTTCTGCCATGCGGGTGAGCATGTAGTTGGTGGTGCCGTTGACGATGCCCATCACGCTCAGGATCTCGTTGCTGGTGAGCGAGTGCTTGAGCGGCTCGATGATTGGAATGCCGCCGCCCACGCTCGCCTCGAAGCGGATGTCGACGCCGTTTGCCTCGGCGGCCTGCATGACCTCTTCGCCGTGGCTCGCGAGCAAGGCCTTGTTGGCGGTGACGACGCTCTTACCGCTGCCAAGCGCGGTGAGGACGACGTCGCGTGCGACGCCCGTTCCACCGATGAGCTCAATGACGACGTCGAGCGAGGGGTCGTCGATCAAACCGAAGGCATCGGTCGTGCACTGCTCGGCGGGCAGACCGAGATCGGCGAAGCGCGCGTCGTTGCGGTCGGCGAAGCGGACGAGTTCGATATCGACGCCGGATCGGCGGCCGAAATCCTCGCGGTGACGGCGCAGGATCTCGATGACGCCGGAGCCGACGGTACCCAGGCCGATGAGGCCGACACGGACGGTACGCATTGAAATGACCTCCGAGAGATAAGGCGTTGAACGCGTAGAAGCGTTCCGATCATTGTAGACGAGGCGACAAGTCGCGGCAGCGACCGCGGGGTTTAATGCGGAACGTCCGGCAACTCGCTGTTGTGTGCGAGCGTCCCCGATGCCCATGCTAGGTACTCGGCCAAGTCACGCAAGCGCGCTTCCGTACCCGTCTCTTGAAGCTCGGCCGGATATTCCGCCGCCGCGATCAAGTCCCGCGGGTCCATCAGCGCGGCCTCGACCCACAAGGCGAGCCGCCGGAGATTGCCACCCGAGACTCTAAGTGCGGCGAGCATCAATCGACAGGTGGCCTCTTCCGAGTCGGCTTCGTCACCTCCCGGCACGTCGCCGACGAGTCTGGCCAAGAGAAGGGCCGCCTCTCGGCGCTCGCTTCCATGGAAGGTTTCGCCCAGCCGCGCGTCCACAGTCGATGAGTTCCAGAATGCGGCCTTCGAGGCGACCTCGTCGGCCGCACCCCCCAGCGAATCAGCGTTCATGCGGTACCCCGCCCTCAGCCCAACTCGTTGCGCAGCAGGTCATCGTAGGTCTCTCTGCGCACGACCCATCGCCATCCGCCGTCCTTGACGAAGACGACGCCCGGCCGGACCTGCTTGTTGTAGTTGCTGCTCATCGACTGGCAGTACGCACCCGTCGCGCACACGCAAAGGATGTCGCCGACCTCCGGGCACTGCAGAGGCGCGTCGTTGACCACGATGTCGCCGCTTTCGCAGTGCTTACCGGCCACCGTCGCGACCATCTCACGGGGCCGGTCCGCCTTGTTGGCGAGAAGGGCCTCGTAGTGGGCGTCGTAGAGAGAGGTGCGGATGTTATCGGACATGCCGCCGTCCACCGCAACGTAGGTGCGGATGTTCGGGATCTCCTTGATCGATCCCACGGTGTACAAGGTGACGCCGGCATTGGCGACGATCGAGCGCCCCGGCTCGACGGCCATTCTCGGCACGACGAGCCCGTGCTTCTCGCACTCGTCCTTGATGCCGTCGACGACGACTTTGCCGTAGTCCTGAATGGTGGACGGCTCGTCAGGCAGGCCGTACTTGATCCCAAGACCGCCGCCGGTGTCGAGCAGCCGAACCGCAACGCCCGTCTCCTTTTCGATCTCGCCCATGAAGTCGACGATGACCTCGATCGCCTTGGCGAAGCTCTGCAGGGCGAAGATCTGGCTGCCGATGTGCATGTGCAGGCCCTCAAAATCGAGGCCCGGCAGCTCGATGACCCGCTTGACGGCTTTCATCGCCAGCCCCTGGTTACGGCCGAAGCCGAACTTCGAGTCCTCCGCTCCAGTCATGATGAAGTCGTGCGTGTCCGCCTCCACACCAGGGGTGACGCGAAGAAGTACCTTCTGCACGACGCCGCGCTCAGCGGCCAAAGCCGAGAGGCGCTCCATCTCCTCGAAGCTGTCGACGACGATTCGCCCGACGTGCGAGTCCAGACACTCCTCCAGCTC
>DATHUB010000396.1:0-1894 GCA_035462695.1 Coriobacteriia bacterium
GTATCGCCCGGTGTGCGTGAGCGTGATCTCCGTCTCGGTGTCAGTGGCGATGCCGCCGGCCATGCGCATGAACGCCAGCTCCATGGGCAGACCGCGCTCGATTGAGACGCCGAAGTCGCGGCGGAACCGCTCCTTGTCCAGACGCAGGCCGAAGAGGTCGGTGACGAACCGGTACCGCATCCTCGCCCGACGGCCGTACAGCTTGCCCATCTTCGCGATCGCAGTGCGGCCTTCCGCAATGCGACGCTGGTAGTCGCCGAGCGAGAAGGTATTGTTGTAGATCCGACCGCCTACGAAGGAGAGCGCACCCGAGCCGAGGCCCACGTACTCGTCGTAGTCGACGATGTACTCGTCGATCATGCCGCCCTTGTCCTTCGAAAACGTCCATGCGGAGGCGGCCTCGAACTCCGGAGCGAGTCCCTCGCATACGATCTCGTAGTAGCGGGCCTCCCGCGCAAAGTCGATGGCTCCGATCGTTCGGGCAAGCTCGACCCGGTTCTTGGGCGAGGCCATGAGCGGGTAGAACGTCGTCTGGTTCGCGCCTGTCTGCTTCACGAGCTCGATGTCTCGCTCGAGCATCGCCTGGCTCTGGCTCGGGAAGTTGAAGATCATGTCCACGTTGAGCGAGTGGAAATGGCCCACCGCCTTCTGGACCTGCTCGAATACCTGCTGACCGCAGCCGTACTTGTCGTAGCGGGCCATCTGCTGAAGCAGCGTGTCATCGAAGCTCTGCACGCCCACGCTGAAGCGGTCGACCCTGTTCTTCAGGGCGGCGATGGTCTCGTCAGTGATGTGATTCGGGCTGGTCTCGGCGGACACCTCGCGAATCTCCGGGAAGAGCTTCCGGGCGAGGTCGATCGTCTCGGCCAACTCGTCCACAAGGATCGTGGGCGTTCCGCCGCCGATGTACAGCGTCGCGAACTCGAAGCCCTTGTCGGCTGTCCGGCGAAGCTCCTGGCGCAGCGAGCGGAAGTACGTCCTCGCGCGGTCCTCGCCATAGAGGAACCGGTTGAACGAGCAGTACGGGCACAGCCGCTCGCAGAAGGGAACGTGCAGGTAGAGCGTGTAGGCCTTGCCCGGCACCGGGTCGGGCAACCCCATCACGTCGGCCTGCCGCTGTCCCAGATAGCTGCGATTCAACAGGCGCACCGCTGAGGTGACGACGCGTTCCGAAAGCATTAAGCAGGCACATCCTTACGAGGAGCGAATGGTCGAGTGACTCTAATACGGGAGTACGACGCGCGACGCCGAAAACCTGCCGCTCGACAGTTGTCGGGTCGGCAACCAGGGACATTCGGAAAGCGGAACCGACGCCGGCGTGGCGCCGTCTTAGCGGCAGCGCACAACCCGATGGAACGAAGAGCGGCTCCCTCGAGAAGGGAGCCGTCATGGTGTTCGTGGTGCGGGTGAAAGGAGTTGAACCTTCACGGGGTTGCCCCCACATGGACCTGAACCATGCGCGTCTGCCATTCCGCCACACCCGCGTAGCGCGAGAACAGATAGTAGCACAGGGGCAGGAGCGGGATGAAGTCCTCGAAACTCCTGCGGAACTCGCAGGCCAAGACGGGTACCTCTCGGCTGGACGTGGGTACTATGCGCGCGTAGGCGCCCGAAAGACGGGCGAAGAGACGACGGATGGGGTGATCGGCATGAAGAGACGTCTCAATGCGTTCGATTGGATCGCTTTGGCGTTACTGGTCATCGGCGGCATCAACTGGGGCCTCGTGGGGCTGTTCCAGTTCGACCTGGTGGCCGAGATCTTCGGAGGCGCGGACACGCTCCTGGCGAGGATCGTCTACATCGCCGTGGGCGTCTCGGCGGTATTCGTCGCCATCGACGCGTTCACGTTCGAGCACTCCGGTGAAAGCAGGATGGCCAGGGCGGCCTAAAGTCA
>DATHUB010000397.1:0-25979 GCA_035462695.1 Coriobacteriia bacterium
TGACGGTGCACTTGTCACGAGCTACGTTCCCGAGTCCGCTGATACGACGCTGGCCCCTGTTACGGTACTTCAGAACCTCAGTAACGGCGCTCACACCATGAGCGTCACCGTCTCCAACGCGTCGGGTGGGACCGCTGTCGCGTCCACAGGCTTCGTCGTCGACGGCCAGCTTCGCCCTTCATCCACGGTTCCGTACGCGACAGAGGTGGGGGAGAGCGGCGCACAGAGCCGCTGGACCGCTTGGCAGAACAACCCCATTCTCAGCTTCAACACCGAGCTGACCACGGTAGAGGGGGCTACAGAGCTGCTGTACTTGGTCGACCGCTCGCCGATGACTACGATCGACCCGACGACGCCGAATCTCTACTACTCCTCATCGAACGTGACGGCCAACTCCTCGCTCTACGAGGGAACCATCGATCTCCTGGGCGTGTACCTGAGTAACCCTGGTACGTTCGCGGGGAGTCTACAGCTTCCTGGCGCGACTGAGGACTTGGAGGGTCTCTGGTACACCCACGCCCTCGTTCGAAACGCGTCGAGCGAAGCCGGACCGCTCTCGCATGTGGTCTATGGCGTGGATATGACCGAGCCGTCGATCGTAACGGGGCTCGCGGCCTACCCGGACAACAACTCCGCTACACCGGTAAGCGGGTGGCTTGAGCAGACCCGCGCAGTCCTGCGCTGGGACGGCGCACAGTACGACTCCCTGTCCGGCGTGCATCACTACAACGTCTACATCGATGGAGCCCCTGCGGGCGACGAGCTGTCGGCAGTGCCGTACGAGCACGGCCGCGGGCGTATGTCTCTCACGATAGAGAATCTTGCTCCCGGACCACATGCCATACAGGTAAGCGCTGTCGACCAGGCGGGCAACGAGGGTCCGCTCTCGTCGCCGACCACGGTTCGCATTAAGTCCACTCCGACGATCTCGATCGGGTCGCCCGTCGCCGACGGAGTCACGATTGGCACGCCGGTGACTCTCCGCGCAAGGGTGAAAGACCCCTCCGGAGTGACGAGCGTCGTCTTCACCGTCGAGGGCATGCCGTCACAGACGTTCACGCCCGGACCAAACGACGCAACGGACATGTCGTGCAGCATGCTCAGCCCACTGCTCTCGGGCAACTACACGCTGACGGTCACCGCACACAGCGCGTCCGGAACGTCAAAGACCGTCCAGCGCTTCTTTACCGTCGACTCATCATTGCCACAGGAGACCGACCCCGGTGATCCGGGTGACCCAGGAGACGACGAAGGAGAGCCGCCGGTAGTGACACCTGCCTACCAATGGTTCAACACGCGATTCCCGTCCTTCAACGCCATGCCTAGCGACGAGCCCACGGCCGCAACCGAGTTGCTCTATCTCGTCGACCGCACTCCCAACAGCCCGATCGACGCCGACAACCCCAACGCCTACTACTCGTCCTTCCGAGTGGAGGAGGGTACGACGCACGTCAACGGCGTGGTCGACCAGTACGGCGTGTACCTCAGCGATCCTAGTAGCTTCGACGGCGCGATTCAGCTCCCAGGTCGCGTCACCCAGCCGATGGAGGGTACTTGGTACCTGCACGCGCTGTTCCGCAACTCACTCGGAGACGCGGGGCCGACAGCGCACGTTGCCTATGGAGTCGACCTGACCCCGCCAGCGGCCGTCACCGACGTGAACGTGTATTCGAGCAATACCGACACCACGCCGCTCACCGGCTGGCTCGACCAGAGCCGCGTGGTCATCCGATGGGACGGCTCCGAACGTGACCTGCTTTCCGGAACCGATCACTACAGAGTCTACGTCGACGGGCAGAGCCTCAGCGAGGCAACGGACGCGATCGCGTTCCAGAGTGGCCGTGCCACGATGTCTGTGACCGTCGAGGACCTCGCTCCGGGCGCTCACAAGATCCAAGTGACCGCCGTGGACAAGGCCGGCAACGAGAGCGCCATGTCGGGCTCGGCCTACGCCAGGCTCGACGCTGGGATTCCGACCGTGAAGGTCACCTCGCCATCGAAGGCAGGAGCCAAGCTGAACCTCGCTTCCACGCTTGCGGCATACGCCACAGATGAAGTCAGCGTCGAGTCTGTGACTTTCAGGGTCGACGGAGTGACAGTCGGCACCGTGAGGCCAGACGGAACGCAGATGAACGTCGATGCCAAGGTGAAGCCCGACTGGACTCGCTTCTCATCCGGCTCGCACACTCTGAGTGTCTCCGTTGCCGACCAAGTGGGCCATGTCGTCTCGGCCTCGCGCTCTTTCACGCTCGATAGAACCGCGCCGACGCTCTCGAGCGTAACCGGCGGCTACAACCCGTTCTATCCGCGCAAGCGCGACGGGTACAGGGACTACTACTACACCCACTTCAAGTCGAGCGAGGCCGGTACAGCGAAACTCGTCATCAAGGACTCGAAGGGCAACACCTGGCGCACGATCTACAAGGCGGTCCCTTCCGGTTCGTCTACGGTGCGCTGGGATGGCAAGAGCAATGATGGTTCGATGAAGGAAGGCACCTTCCGCTGGTACCTGAAGGTGAAAGACGCGGCAGGGAACTACTCCACGACCAAGTCGGGAAGCACGTCGCTTCGCTACTACGTCGTCGTCAAGACCGGAACGAACACGGTCAAGCTCGTAGCGCACTAGAAACGAGAGACAGTCGAACAACGAGGCCGGCCCCCGATGAGAGGGCCGGCCTCAGTCGTTGTCCGAGATGTTGGAGCGGGCCGATAAGCGGGGTTCTGTCGTGGACGACCATTTATCTGGGACCGACGTCGCCGTCGGCCTCGTGCGGGCGTACCCGAGCGCCGGCCGGGCCAGCCTTAATCGCTCCTATTCGCCCTTGCTCCGGGTGGGGTTTGCCAAGCCGCCACGTTGCCGTGACGCTGGTGCGCTCTTACCGCACCGTTTCAGCTTTTCTCCCGCTTTGAGGCGGGGGAGTCTTCTTTTCTGTGGCACTTTCCGTCGCGTCGCCGCGCCCTGCCGTTAGCAGGCACCCTGCCCATTGGAGCCCCGACTTTCCTCACGCACCACAAGGGCACGCGCGGCCGTCTGGCCCGCTCCGACAAGGATTCTAGCAGGTGGGGTGCCAGAGAAGGCATTGATCGGCCTAGAGGCTGGTCAGGCCGTGTCTTGCCGCCCCTGCGCCTGAAGCTTCGCCCAAGTGTCCTTGAGTGAGAGGGTGCGGTTGAACACGAGTGCCGTGGGTCCTGAGTCGGGATCGGGGCAGAAGTAGCCGAGCCTTTCGAACTGCACGGTTTCGCCGATCGGTGCGCTGGTGAGCGACGACTCCACGAAACAACCCTGAACGATGCTCTCTGAGTCGGCGTTCAGGTCAGCGAACAGGTCGCCGCCCTCCGCTCCCGGGAACGGGTTCTCGAACAGGTGGTCGTACAGCCTCACCTCAGCAGGTACGGCGTGGTTGGCCGAAACCCAATGAAGCGTGCCTTTGGGGCGGCGGCCGTCAGGAGCAGCCCCGCCTCGCGTGTCCGGGTCGTATGTACACCGCAGCTCGGTGATCCTGCCGCTGTCGTCCTTCAGCACCTCGTGGCAGGTCACGAAGTAGGCCGAGCGCAGCCGCACCTCTCGGCCGGGCGCCAAGCGGAAGAACTTCTTGGGGGGCTCCTCCATGAAGTCGTCACGCTCTATCCAGAGCTCTCGCGCGAAAGACACCATCCGCGTTCCCGCGGACGGGTCCTCGGGGTTGTTTGCGACTTCCATCTCCTCGACCTGGCCCTCGGGATAGTTCTCTATGACCACCTTGAGGGGATCGAGCACTGCGAAGCGGCGGAGTGCCTTGCGGTTGAGGACGTCGCGCACCGCGTGCTCGAGCATCTGGATCTCCACCATGCTCTCGGCCTTCGCGACCCCGATCATGTTGACGAAGTCACGAATGCCCTCGGCGGGGAAGCCGCGTCGGCGCAGGCCGGAGAGCGTGGGCATGCGCGGATCGTCCCATCCGCGGACGTGATTCTCGTTGACGAGGCGCAGAAGCGTGCGCTTGGAGAGGACCATGTGCGTGAGATTGAGACGTGCAAACTCGTACTGATGCGGCTGTGAAGGCACCGGCAGGTTCGCTATGAACCAGTCATACAGCGGCCGATGATCCTGGAACTCACACGTACAGATCGAGTGTGTGATGCCCTCGATGGCGTCCGACTGCCCGTGCGCGAAGTCGTAGTTCGGGTAGACGCACCACGCGTCGCCCGTCCGCGGATGCTCAGCGTGCAGAATCCTGTACAGGACCGGGTCGCGCAGGTTGATGTTTCCGGAGGCCATGTCGATTCGTGCACGCAAGACGCGCGTGCCATCAGGGAACTCACCCGAGCGCATGCGCCCGAAGAGGTCGAGGTTCTCATCAACTGACCGGTCGCGCCACGGGCTATCCGTGCCCGGCTCGGTCAGCGTACCGCGGTGCGCGCGAATCTCATCGGCGGAGAGGTCGTCGACGTAGGCCTTGCCGGCCTTGATGAGATAGACGGCCCACTCGTAAAGCTGCTCGAAGTAGTCGGAGGCAAAGAAGAGGTTCTCGCCCCAGTCGAAGCCCAGCCACCGCACGTCGGCCTCTATGGCGTCGATGTACTCCTGCTCTTCCTTCATCGGGTTCGTATCGTCGAAACGGAGATGGCAGCGGCCACCGAACTCCTCGGCGATACCGAAGTTGAGGCAGATGGACTTCGCGTGGCCGATATGGAGATAGCCGTTCGGCTCAGGCGGGAAGCGGGTGACGACTGTCTCGATGCGTCCCTCGCGGAGATCAGCCGCAACGATGTCGCGGATGAAGTCGGCGCGTTCGGGTGAAGATGCTGTTTGGATGCTCATAAGCGCCGAGAATAGCACAGGGGAAGGGGGAAAGCGCGACAGGTCATTCAGGCCGATGGATTTGGTCGAGCGAGCTGAGTTCCCTGCGCGAACTCGTCCGGAAGAACGAACCCATCGCCGTGAAGATGACACCGAACATGAGACCGAACAAAGGTGTGAGCTTGCCGCTCTGAACAGCGACAATGACGCCACCGATTGAGCAAATGGCACCCATCGAGAAGAGAACGAAGGAGGCCAGCCGATCCTCTCTGGCCCATGCTCGTTGTTGCCGGAGCTTAGCTGACTTCTTCTTCTCCTGAAGCTCGTCGGCTAACGCATCGTAGAAGACCTCGTCATCCATGGCTCTTCTCCTCAGTCGAGCGTGCCGCAAGTATATCTGAGGGCGAGCGAGGTTCTCGGCTGAACTGCGCACTGAAACGAAAAACCCCTGCCCCGATTTCTCGGAACAGGGGGTCTATGCTGGTAGCCCGTACGGGATTCGAACCCGTGATCTCCGCCTTGAGAGGGCGGTGTCCTAAACCGCTAGACGAACGGGCCAAGCTGGCTGGGGTACTAGGGCTCGAACCTAGACTCTTCGGAACCAGAATCCGACGTGTTGCCAGTTACACCATACCCCAGCACCCATGTGCGCCGCGTTCGGCGCGAGAAGGTATGTTACGTACGGGCTCAGTGGCTGTCAACCCGAGTCACGGGCTAATCCGCAAGCGCCTGAGCCGCGGCGATTCGGTCCAGCGTCCGCTCCTTGCCGAGCAGCTCCAGGGACTCGAACAGTGGCAGCGAAACGGTCGACCCGGTAATGGCGACGCGAACCGCTTGGAACACGATTTTCGGCTTGAGGCCGGTTGTCTCCGGGACGCTCCGCAGCGCGGCCTCGATGGCCGCAGCGTCAAACGCTGTCGCCGACAAGGTCTCCGAAGTCACAGCGAGCGCATTGGCCACGCCTTCCTTCTGTAGCGCCTTCTCCCGTGCCCGATCATCGATCTCGGGCTCCTCGAACAGGAACCGGACCATCTCGGCGATCTCGTCGAAGCGCTTGGTACGCTCAGAGACGAGGGGGGCCATGGACAGATACCAGTCGTGCCGAGCCTCGACATCAGCCTTGGTGGCAAGGCCTGCGCGCTCGAGCCATGGAAGCATCCGCTCGACGAACTGCTCGTCTGATAGCTCCCGGATGTAGACGCCATTCATCCATTCGAGCTTCTCGGCATCGAAGATCGCGGGGTTCTTGCTGATGCGATCCAACGAGAAGTTCTCCTTGAGCGCTTCGGGGGTGACGATGGTGGTCTCCCCGTCGAGCGACCAGCCAAGCAGCGCAAGGTAGTTCAGCAGGGCCTCAGGCAGATAGCCCATCTCGTCGTATGCCTCGACCGCAGTGGCCCCATGTCGCTTGGAGAGCTTCTTTCCGTCGGGTCCCCAGATCATGGAGAGATGCGCGAAGTGCGGGACCGGTCGGTCCAACGCCTCGAACACCATGATCTGCCGAGGAGTGTTTGCAAGGTGGTCGTCTCCGCGAATCACGTGGGTGATCTCCATATCGGCGTCGTCCACCACAGTCGCGAAGTTGTAGGTAGGTGTGCCGTCTGTGCGGACGAGGACGAAGTCGTCCATCACCTCGGCGGGAAACTCAGTGTCGCCGCGGACGGCGTCATCCACGACGATGACGCCCCGGTCGTCGGGGACCTTGAGACGCCATACGTGGGGTGCGCCTTGGGCGATCCGCTCGGCCGCCACAGCAGGTTCGATGGAACGACACGTGCGGTCGTAGCCCGAGAAGCCTCCGGGAGTCCGGGCCTGCTCTCGCTTGGCGGCCAGTTGCTCTGCCGTGCAGAAGCAAGGGTATGTGGAACCGTTCTCCTTCATCGTCGCGAGCGCCCTGTCGTAGTTCACGGAGCGCTGCGTCTGGAAGTACGGCCCGTGATCTCCGCCCACCTCAGGACCCTCGTCCCAGTCCAGGCCCAACCAGCGCATCGAGCGCAGGATCTGCTCGGTGTTCTCCTGTGTGGAGCGCTCGGGATCCGTGTCGTCGATGCGGAGGATGAAGGCGCCACCGTTACGGCGCGCGAACGCCCAGTTGTAGATCGCGGTACGAGCGCCACCTACGTGAAGAGTGCCGGTGGGCGAGGGGGCGAAGCGGACGCGGACGCTCAAAGTGCCATGCTCCTTAGTGGGGGACGTTCGGCATCATATGTTACCGCGGTGAATGCGAGCCTACTCGTGGATCTCGCAAGCTCGTGACTTGGTGAGCAGCCACCATGCGAGAGCCACCGAGATGAGCAGCGACGATAGCGCCAGTGCGGTGAACAGGTAGTTCTCTCCGCCCTCAAAGACCACGAACTTCCGCGCGACCGCCACCAAGGCCGCCTCCAACACGGTGGGCACGACGTTCTCGTGTCTGAGGTATGCGATGGCGATCCGGAAGAGCTCGACGAGAATGAAGACCTCGAGGATGGTGCCGATGAGCATGTTGAACTCTGAGGTGGTGAGTGGGGCACCGGTTCCCGCCACATCGATCATCTGGTAGGCGAGTGAAACCAAAACGCCACCGGCAAGAACTACGAGCGCGAGCGAGACGAGAACCTCGATCACTTCCGTCGTCACTCTCATGCTCCGAAGGAACTTCTCCATGCATTTCTCCCGTGTCGGCCGTATCAGACTGATGGCGATACCCGTAATCCTACCTGTTCGCTAAACGGTTGAGCCCGACTTCAGCCTGCGTTACACTCTGTCCGCTCATCGAGAGGCAGTCCGCCCACTACGGCGTACTGCAGCGGGTCGAGGGACCGAGCCCTATGACACCCCGGCAACCGACGCTCAAAGAAGCGCACGGTGCCACGTCTCGGCAGGCGAAACAGCCTGGAAGATGAGGGAAGATCGTCGCTTTGCGTCTTCGATGCATCTGCGGGGTGGAGCCCTTCGTCTGGCCAGGCGAGGGCTCTTTTTGTTGCCCCGCAGTGGACGGACGGCCATGACGGCCGAGTGATAGGAGGACGCAGTGAGCGATAGAGAGTACTTGTTCACATCCGAGTCCGTGACCGAGGGTCATCCGGACAAGATGTGTGACGCCATTTCTGATGCTGTCCTGGACGCCATCATCACCCGTGAGGCGGAGCTCGCCGAGTCCGGCTTCGCAGGTGCGACGCCTGACTACGTGCGCTGCGCGTGCGAGTGCTTCACCACCACCGGCCTCATAGTCGTCGGTGGAGAAATCCGCACGCATGGCTACGTGGACATCCCCACCATCGTGCGCAAGGTGGTCAAGGAGATCGGCTACACCCGTGCGAAGTACGGCTTCGACGCGGACACGTGCGGCGTTGTCCTCGGCATTCACGAGCAGAGCCCGGACATCGCCCAAGGTGTCGACGAGTCCTTTGAGGTCCAGCACGGCAAGGGTGTCGATCAGATCGACCACGTCGGAGCCGGCGACCAGGGCATGATGTTCGGCTACGCATGCACGGAGACCTCTACGCTCATGCCGATGCCGATCTACCTCGCGCACCGCTTGGCCGAGCGCCTGACGGCCGTTCGCAAGGCAGACGTACTCGACTACTTGCGCCCCGACGGCAAGACGCAGGTTACCGTTCGTTACGTCGACGACAAGCCGGTTGCGGTCGAGAAGATCCTCATCTCGACCCAGCACGCCGAAGGCGTCGATATCCAGGAGCTCCTGCGCCCGGACCTCATCGAGCACGTCATCAAGCCCGTCTTTGATCTCGAAGGCGTCGACTACAAGAATGCCGAGATCTTCATCAACCCGACCGGTCGTTTCGTCATCGGCGGGCCTATGGGCGACACCGGACTCACCGGTCGCAAGATCATCGTCGACACATACGGAGGCATGGGCCGCCATGGTGGCGGAGCTTTCTCGGGCAAGGACGCTACCAAGGTCGACCGCTCGGCTGCTTATGCCGCTCGATGGGTCGCCAAGAACGTGGTCGCGGCGGGTCTTGCGGATCGTTGTGAGATCCAGCTCGCCTACGCGATCGGCGTCGCGCATCCGCTCTCGGTAATGATCGAGACGTTCGACACCGAGAAGGTGCCGGTCGGCCAGATCGAGAAGGCCGTACTTGAGACCTTCGACCTGCGGCCCGGCGCCATCATCCGCGACTTGGACCTGCGCCGACCGATCTACCGCAAGACCTCGGCCTACGGCCACTTCGGCCGAGAGGACCGCGACTTCACCTGGGAGCGGACGGACCGAGCAGACGTACTCGCAGAGGCAGCCGGTCTCAACGAGTAGCAGATCGATCTTCACGAAGGCCGCCGGCGTCCGCGCGATGTCGGCGGCCTTCGCTATGCTTGCCGAGTAGTACTGACCGAGAGGATCCTCGCTGAACGTCGCACAAGTCATCGTCGACGTGCCCACACGGGCGCTCGATACGCACTTCGACTATCTGGTCCCCGATGCCATGGACGGCGTCGAGGTTGGCTCCTGCGTCCTCGTCGACTTTGCGAACCGCCCGTGCGTGGGCTACGTGGTAGGCAGGACCGACACCAGCGCGCATCCGCGGCTGAAGGAGGTCCGAGCGCTTCTCGGCGGGCCGTATTTCGGTCACGAGTCCGCGCAGACAGCCCGATGGATCGCGGAGGAGTACCTGTGCCCGCTCTCCGAGGCCCTGCGACTCTTCCTGCCGCCCGGAGGCACTCCGCGTGCGGTGAAGCGCGCCGACGGCGACGGCGAGACGTGGGTGCTGGCGAGGCCCGGTGTGGGGCCCGTCGACGATCGCTGGGTCGAACTCACCGCGGCGGGCCGCGAATTCACTCCGCGCGCCAACGCAACGCTGCAGCGTGCTCTCCTCGACGCGCTCTCCGCGGGTCCCGTCCGTGTCGCCGAGCTCTCGGCCGACCTCGGTTCGGTAGACGGCGCCCTCAAAACGCTCGAGAAGACGGGCGCCGTACGGGTGGAGCGCAGGCGCAAGTTTCGCGACGCCGGCGTGTCGGAGTCGTCGGCTCCGCGCCACGAGCGGCTGATCGACGGGCAGAAGGCGGCGCTTGCGGCGATCGAGGGTGCGGGCGCCGGAGTCGTCGCACTCGACGGCGTTACCGGGTCGGGCAAGACGGAGGTGTACCTGCGGGCCATCGAGCGCGTGCTCGATGAAGGCGGCACTGCCTGCGTTCTCGTTCCGGAAATCTCTCTCACGCCGCAGACGGTCGGCCGCTTCCGTTCTCGCTTCGGCGATGAGGTCGCCGTCTTGCACTCTCGGCTGTCGGCCGGCGAGCGCTATGACCAGTGGGACCTGGTGCGTCAGGGGAACGCGCGAATAGTCGTCGGAGCACGCTCGGCGATCTTCGCGCCCCTGCACAACCTCAAGCTCATCGTTATCGACGAGGAGCACGAATCGAGCTACAAGCAGGGTTCAGCGCCGCGCTATCACGCACGCGATGTGGCGGAGCACCTCGCGCGTCTCCACGGAGCCACCCTCGTGCTCGGCAGCGCGAGTCTATCGATGGAGACGCGCGAAGGTTGCGTCACCGGCGGCTGGCAACTCGTCGAGCTGCCTCAGCGCGTTAGCGGGCGGGAGCTACCGCCCGTGAAGGTCGTCGACATGGCCAAGGAGTTCTCAGACGGCCATCGTTCGATGTTCTCGCGCCCTTTGGTCGAGGCTCTCCACGAAGTTCAGGAGGCGGGCGACAAGGCGGTTCTCTTCCTCAACCGCCGAGGATTCGCGTCATTCCTCCTGTGTCGTGAGTGCGGGTACGTTCCGACCTGCGACTCGTGCGCAACCTCACTCACGTTCCACGACGTCGGCTCTCGGCTGATGTGCCATCACTGCGGAGCGACCCGGGCCGTGCCTCCACTTTGTCCGCAGTGCACGAGCCCCTACCTGCGTCAGTTCGGCGCGGGTACACAGCGAATCGAGGCGGAGCTGTCTGCGCAGCTCCCCGGATGGCCTGTCGTGCGCATGGATGCCGACACGACCAAGGGCAAGGGCGCCCACGAGCGTCTGCTCGCGTCGTTCGAGGCGCTGGACAGCGGTGTACTGCTCGGCACTCAGATGATCGCAAAGGGCCTGGACTTCCCGGAGGTGACACTCGTCGGGGTCATCTCGGCAGACATTACGCTCAACCTCCCGGATTTTCGGGCGGGCGAACGCACGTATCAGCTCCTCGAGCAGGTCGCCGGACGGGCCGGACGAGGAGCGAAACAGGGGCGCGTCGTCGTTCAGACGTACTGGCCCGATCACCCCGCGATCAAGTCCGCAGCGGCCCACGACGCGGATCTGTTCTACGCGCAGGAGTCGGCGCTCCGTCGCGAGTTGAGCTACCCCCCATACGGTCGCCTCGCCAACGTGCTGGTATGGGGACGCGACAACTCGCTGGTGAAGCAGCATGCCGAGTCGATCGGCCGTGAGATTCGCGCACTGCTTCCTGCCGAGTGGAACCTGCTCGGTCCAAGCCCGGCCCCTCTCTCCAGGCTCAAGGGGGTCTGGAGATGGCATGCGCTGCTCAAGGCCCCGTCCGGAACGAGCATCGCCCCACTGCTCGGCACGGCATTCGCGAGGATCACGCCGGTGAAGGGCGTGAGCATCGCCGCAGACGTAGACCCTGTCGACCTGCTCTGACCTGCCCTCACACGCCGAGCGGCGTGAGAGACCGCCGCGCGGCTGGTATCATCCGAGTGGACCTATGATCGCTTCAGCGCTGTAGCGCTGTGCACCATTTCGAACTGGAAGAGCTGATGGATATCCTGTCCCACCCCAACCCGGCTCTGTCGTCCGGGACCTGTGATGTCGACCCGGTCGCAGACGAAACCTTGCGTCCGCTCGCGGAGCGCATGGCACGCATGATGTATGAGGCCCCCGGCATCGGGTTGGCCGCGCCTCAGATCGGTGTTATGAAGCGCGTCATCGTTTACGACTTGAGTGAGGACGGCCAAGGACTCACCGCCTTGTGCAATCCGCACATAGTCGCGCGCAGCGAGGAATGCGAGACCGATGACGAGGGGTGCCTCTCGCTGCCCGGGATCAGCGTTCCGGTGGAGCGCGCTTGTCAGATCACCTGTGAAGGCGTGTCGCTGAGTGGCGAGAAGGTTCGCATTCAAGCCGAGGGCCTCGAAGCGCGGATGTTCCAGCACGAGGTCGACCACCTCGATGGGCTGCTCATCATCGATCGCGCAACGCCCGAGGAGCGCAAGGCCGCACTGAAGCGGTACCGTGAGGCGCTCGAAGCTGGGGCGAAGCCCGGCGAAACCAGCATCTGAGTCAATCCGAAACGGGGGGAGGGCCGCATGCGCGTCGTCTTCATGGGCACGCCGTCGTTCGCGGTACCTTCTCTTCGCGCGCTCGCCGAACGACACGAGGTCGTAGGAGTCTACACGCGCGAAGACGCCGCTTCGGGGCGGGGGCGAACGCTCCGACCGTCCCCGGTGAAGGAGGCCGCCCTCGAGCTGGGGCTGCCGGTCTTTCAGCCGAAGACCTTGCGCGAGAGCGAGACGCAGGCGCAGATGAAGGCCTTGGCGCCAGACATCGTCGTTGTCGCCGCTTACGGTCTGATACTGCCGCCCGAAGTTCTCGGCATCCCGCGCTTTGGATGCGTCAACGTGCACGCGTCCCTGCTCCCGCGCTGGCGGGGTGCTGCGCCCATACAGCGCGCCATACTCGCGGGTGATGAGATCACCGGGGTGTCCATAATGCGGATGGAAGAGGGACTTGATACGGGTCCCTACTGCGAAGTCGCCTCAACTTCGGTGGCCGAGAAGGACGTCGAGGAACTTACCGACGAGCTGGCTGTCATGGGGGCGAAGGCTCTGTTGACCGCGCTCGACACCATGATGGATGGTACGTGCTCTTGGACTGAGCAGGACGAACATCTTGTGACCTATGCCTCGAAAATCGGAAAGGACGATGTGACCCTTACCCCAGACCTCACCGTTGATGAAGCCCTTCGGCGGACCCGTGCATCCAGCCCTCAGGCTCCTGCGCGCGTGCTGCTGTCCGGTCGAGGGGCGACCGTTGTTGACGCTGTCTCCAGTGACGAGAGTCTCGACGCCGGATCGGTCGCATGCACCAAACAGGCGTTGCTCATCGGATTCAAGGACGGCGCGCTGCTCGCCGAACGCGTCAAGCCTGACGGCAAGAACGAGATGGCCGGATGTGATTGGGCGCGCGGTGCCCGACTGGGCGACGCTGCCCGGTGGGAGACTGCCCGATGAGGGCCTCCGCTGCTCGACGCGCAGCCTTGAAAGTGATCACGCGCGTTCGTGAACGTTCCGCCTTCGCGCACGAGACGCTCGACACGGTTCTCTCTTCGACAAGAATCGAGCCCCGTGACGCGGCCCTGGCCACTCGGCTAGCCTATGGCGCCATCGCCACTCGTGGAACACTCGACGAGGCAGTCGCGCGCTCGCTCGACGAGGGGACCGTTCTGGAACCCCGGGTCGCCGATGCACTAGCCCTGGGAGCATACGAGCTCCTCTACGCGCGCACACCGAGCCATGCGGCGGTCAGCGAGACGGTCGAGCTAGTCAGGGAGTTCCGCCCTAGGGCGACCGGTCTCGCGAACGCAGTCATGCGCCGCATCGTGAAGGCCGCCGAGACGTTCCCTTGGGGCAACCCCGATACGGACAACGCGGCCCTTGCCCGGCTCCACGGACATCCGCGCTGGCTCGCGGAGCTGTGGATCGAGCAGCTGGGCCGTGCGGCGGCGACCGAAATCATGGCCGCGAACAATGAACCTGCGCCGCTCTACCTGGCGATGCTCGGCATCCACCCGGACTCGGAGGTGGTCGAATGGCTCGCCGAAGACGGCGCGGATCCGTCGCCGGGACCGCTTCCCGCGTCGCTCGTGGCTGGAGCGGCTGCGGCCACTCGGCGGGCCCGTGCCCTGAAAGACGGCGACGTCCTCGTGATGGACGCCGGGGCACAGTTCGCCGTACATGCAGTGTCACCATCTCCGGGCGACGCGCTTGTTGAGATTGGTGCAGGCCGCGGCGGCAAGACCCTGTTGCTCGCCGCACTGGCGCGTCGAGCAGGCGGTCCGGCAGCCGAGATCGCCGCTGTCGACCTTCACGCGTTCAAGCTCGAGTCGCTTTCCGAAGGAGCCGCGAAGGCCGGATTCGCAGAAGTCCGAACCATCGTTGCCGACGCCACCGCGGCGCGCGCCGATGTCGGCGTCGCCGACAAGAGCGCCGATGCCGTGCTGATCGACGCGCCCTGCTCAGGCCTTGGCACGCTTCGCCGCCCTCCGGACCGCCGGTGGCGGGCGCAGCGCGATGAGATTGAGACGCTCGCACTTCTCGGCGAGCAACTTCTTGGTCGCGCTGCTCGACTTGTGAAGCCCGGCGGTTGTGTGGTGTACTCAACTTGCACCATCGCCAAGAGGGAGAACGCCGAGGTCATAGAGGGTTTCTTGGCCTCTCCTGACGGTGCGGAATTCCGAATAGAGACACTGATTGGGTACGTTCCCGATGAGTGGGCGAAGTTCGTGACGCCCGAGGGGTATTTCCAGTCGCTACCGGCGCAAGACGGCCCTGACGGCCATTTCGTTGCGCGCTTGGTTCGCGCCTAGTCTGATTTTGATGTTGGTATCGGAGAGGGGACCGCAGTGCTCACTACAAGAATCATCGAGATGCTCGAAGTCACAGAGGCGGCGGCCCTGGCAGCCGGGCGCTGGATGGGCAAGGGCGACAAGAACGCCGCTGACCAAGCTGCCGTTGAGGCGATGCGCAAGGCGATGGACCACATCGACATCTCCGGTCGCATAGTCATCGGCGAGGGTGAGCGCGATGAGGCTCCCATGCTCTTCATCGGCGAGGAGGTGGGGGCCGGCGGTGAGGAGATCGACATAGCGGTCGACCCACTCGAGGGTACGAATCTGACCGCTTACGGGCAGCCGAACTCCCTTGCGGTGCTTGCGTTCGCGCCGAAGGACTGTCTGCTGCACGCACCTGACACGTACATGTGGAAGGTGGCGGCCGGTCCCGACGCCGCCGACGCGATTCACATCGACGCAACTCCGACGGAGAACGTCACGAACGTCGCAAAGGCGCTCAAGCGCAATGTCGAAGACATCGTGGTCTGCATCCTGGACCGTGACCGCCACGTGGATATGATCCGCGAGGTTCGAGCGGCCGGCGCGCGGATCCGTCTCATCAGCGACGGTGACGTTCACGGTGCGGTGGCCACCGCGATCGAGGGCACCGGTATTCATCTCTACATGGGCGCCGGCGGCGCCCCTGAAGGGGTGCTCGCCGCGGCCGCCATGCGCTGCATCGGTGGCTGCTTCATGGGCCGCTTCGCCTTTCGGAGCCCGGAAGAGCGCGAGCGTGCCATCCAAATGAGCAGGTGTGACGTCGACGGAGTCCTTACGATGGACTGCCTGGTGAACACAGATGAGGCCGCCTTCATCGCAACCGGCGTGACCGACGGCGAGATGCTCCGCGGCGTCAAGTACTTCGGCCAGGGCGCGCGTACGCATTCGATCGCGATGGACAACGCGACCGGTACCGTGCGCTTCATCGAGACGGTCTATCGCACGGGAGCCGAGAAGTTCTGGGTTCGCATGGACTAGGCGTTTGAATGGCTTTTCAGATACCGCGCGTCCTGCCCCGCCTACACTCGCGCGAAACGACGAAGGCCCCGCAACGCGGGGCCTTCGATCATCTTGTCGATGCGACGCTACTCAGCAGCGGGGCATGACGAGCATGCGGGGGATGAGTCGCTCTTCGCTGCACACGGAGTCGACTCCGATGGCGACGGACTCTTCGACGACTCGCTCGGCTGTGGCCGGTAGTCGGTGTTGTGAAAGCCGGTTCCCTTGAACGCCACACCGACTGGAGTAAAGACGCGCTTCGCGGCGGCGCCGCACCCAGGACAGCACTCATCGGCGGTCGATCTCATGGAACGAACGACCTCAAAGACTTGATTGCATTTGGTGCAGCGGAAGTCGTAGGCCGGCATCCGTAGCACTCCTCTCAAGAGTCAGCACGTTTCTTGCGGTGCGGATGAAGCAGGATACCTGCCAGCAGTCGGCAGACGCAAACGCGCCATCGTTTACACTGGACACATGGACGAAGAGAACAGCACCGAACATGACGTCGAGGCCGAACAGGCCTCGAACCAAGAGCAAGTAGGCAACGCGGAAGAGGGCGAGTTCGACTTCGCGTCGATCGACACTCCTGACGAGCTCAAGGCCCATCCCCCGGCGATCGACGTCGGTTCTTCGGCATCGATTCCCGCGTTCGTCCCGCCGGCCCCCGTGGAGCGTCATCGCCCCGCACGGCCGCCCCTCATTCCCCGCACGGTGTGGCTTGTGGTCGGGATTCTCGTCGCGCTCGCGGTGATCGTCTCGGTCGCCTGGGCGACCCTTGCGGCATCGTCGCTCGTGGCCGCTCCTGACGTGACCGGTGAGTCGGAAGGGGCCGCGACGACTCTACTGGCGCAGGTTGGGCTCGAAACACGAGTGTCCGAGCGTCGTTTCAGCGCTCGCCCAGCAGGCGAAGTCCTCGAGCAGGACCCGGTCGGCGGCACCGAGATGAAGCGGGGAGAGACCGTCCAGCTCGTCGTTTCCGCCGGCACCGAGGAACTGATAATGCCTGACGTGATCGGCGACGGCATCTCTCTGGCTCGCGGAGTACTCGAGGAGCGCGGACTAGTCGTCGCGATCGATGCAGTGCCATCGGATGCGGCGAGCGACACCGTTCTTGCGACGACTCCTGCTCCGGGTGCCGTCGTACGGAGCGGGGATGTGGTGCGCGTTCAGGTGGCTGCTCCGATGGCGGGCGGCGCCACCTTGCAGCCCTATCGCATGAACGGCGTGTCGATAGTGATCGACCCCGCTCCGTCTCCAACCGGCAAGTCCGACATCTCTCTCGAGGTCGCGAGGCGCCTTCGCTCCCTTCTCGAAGCATCAGGCGCAACCGTGCGCGTGCTACGCAGTGGCACGGGTAGCACCGCGCCGGACTCCGCCAGGGCGAACGCCGCTCAGGCGACCACAGCCACGGCGGCGATAGGCCTAACCTCCCGAGCAAGGGGAACCGGCGGCAGGACTGTGACCGGCCCTCCGGCTACGGCCAGTTCAGGCGCGCTCGCATCCGCGATCGCAAACGAGCTTGCCGCTTCGGTGCCACCGTCATCGCTGACGTCGGCCACCGCCGACTCGGTGCTCGGCAGCCTTTCGTATCCGTGGTCTCGTGTCAGCATCGGATCATTCGCCGACGCTGATGACAAGGCATCCATGGCCGACCCCGGCTGGGCTGATCGCCTTGCCGCTGCCATCTACACCGGAATCGGTGAGGTGTTCGGTACCAAGGAGCAGTAGTGGACCGACGCGGGCTTCGTCTTCTGTTTGTCGCGGCACTGTGTGCGGCCCTAATGGTGCCGGCGCAGGCCAGCGCTGAGACCGCGGCCCAGCTCAAGACTCGCCTTGACGCGCTGCAGGACAAGAGCGCGCAGGCCGGCCGTGACTTCTCGACGGCCTACTGGCGGCTCGACGAGACCGAAGTGGCGCTTGCGAAGACCCGCAATAGCCAGCGCAAGGCCGAGAAGCGACTCGCGAAAGCGCGGCGACGACTCAACGAGCGTGCGGGCGCGATATATCGCCGCGACGCCCTCGACGCCGTGCACTTCCTCGTTGGTGCCAGCAGTTTCGAGCAGTTCGTGGCCCGTGCCGACTACATTGCCCGAGTGGGTCTGGCCGATGCGCTCCTGGTATCGCGCGTGAAGCGGTTGCGCGGCGAGCTTCGGGCCGAGGAGAAGCGGCTGAAGGCTGAGCATCGTTCCCGTACCGCGCGCCTGTCCGAGCTTCGCGGACAGCGGGATCGCCTGCAGTCGCAACTGAGATCGATACAGGCTGAGTACGCGAGCGTGAAGCGCAGACTGGACACGGTTCGATCCGGCGGCAATCTCCCTCAAGGCGTTCTCTCGGCGGCCGGGTCGAACGGCATGGTCTTTCCCGTGGCCGGGAGCCACTACTACGCAGACACCTGGGGCGCGTCACGTTCGGGCGGACGGCGCAGGCATCAGGGCACCGACATCATGTCCCCGCGAGGCACTCCCTGTGTGGCCGTTTCCTCCGGGACGGTCACCACGCGTTCCAACGGACTCGGCGGTCTCACGATATGGCTCCGGTCGGACAGCGGATGGTCGTTCTACTACGCGCACCTGAATTCATATGCCGTGCAAGGCGGACGCGTGCGTGCGGGACAGGTCATCGGCTACGTGGGGTCAACGGGAAACGCGGTAGGCGGTTCCCCGCACTTGCATTTCGAGATGCACCCCGGTGGCGGTGCGGCCGTCAACCCGTATCCCTATCTGCGCGCAATGGAGTAAACGGACTGTTCGGCCTTGCATAGGTCCCCGCCGTTGTGACACGATGCCCGGACATCTGAATAACGTGTCGGGAGCTGCATATGGCAGCTGAGAGGCGGTTCGACCGCGACCGAAATGACCGTTCCGGTAATGCGGAGCGCGCACGACGACTCGCACCAGCCCTTGCGGCGGTTGCCTCGAGTTCCCGACACGCACAAGCAAACAGGGAAGCGAGGATAAGCATGCGCAATGAACGTATCCGGATCATGGTGGAGATAGCTCTGGCGGTCGCTCTGGCTGCCGCACTCAACTGGTTCGGTGTCCGGCTGCCGTGGAATGTCGCGGGCGGAAAGATCGCTCTCGACATGCTGCCCATCTTCGTCGTCGCTCTTCGCCGAGGCCTGCTCCCCGGCATTGTCGCGGGGGCGCTGTGGGGCGTGCTCGATCTTGCTTTCGAGCCCTTCGTCGTCCACCCGGTGCAGCTCGTCTTGGACTACCCGCTCGCTTTTGCGCTGTGCGGTCTCGCAGGACTGGGCGCTGCTTCAGTGCAGAAGGCCCTGGTTGAGGGACGGGTCTCCGCAGCGGCGGTGGGCGCGGCGGGTTGGTCTGTGGTCGGCGGCGCCGCGCGCTTTGGTAGCCATCTCGTCTCGGGAGTCATCTTCTTCAGCGCCAATGCACCCGCTGGTCAGCCTGTCTGGCTCTACTCGGCGCTCTACAATCTGAGCTACATCGGTCCTTCAATCGTCGCGTGTGCGGCGCTGGCCGCAATCCTCCTGCCCGCACTCCACCGTGCCGTGCCGGTTGCGGTGACCCGCTCGTGACGGGGGGCAGCGCACTTCTGGTCGGGGCGGCCCCTGCTGCCGGAACAGCGGGCATCGTGGCTTCCCTCGCTCCGGGGTGCGACGTCGTGATCGCAATCGACGGCGGTGCGGCGGCTTGCATGGACGCCGACATCGTTCCTGACGTCACGATCGGCGACTTCGACTCCCTCGCCGCTGCGGTTCTTGAGAAGGTGGCCGCAGCGGGTAGCACCTTGATCCCGTTCTCCACCGACAAAGACGTGAGCGATCTAGACCTTGCGCTGACACACGCCGCCGGCCGAGGGGTCGATCGAGTTGTCGTGACGGGGGTGCTTGCCGCGCGCGTCGATCACACACTCGCTTCGGCTGGCAGTCTTTGCAGGTCGGAGATCCCGAACATCACCGTCCAAGAGCCCGAACTCACGGCGTGGGTGATGCGGCAGGGAGCCCGTGACCATCTCGTGTTGACGGGCGAAGGGGCGACTCTGTCGATCATGGCCGTTCTCGGCGAGGCGATCGTCTCTCTCTCCGGAGTGCGCTGGCCCCTCGACAAGTTCGCGCTCGCTCCCGCGTCCTCACTCGGCCTTAGCAACGTGATCTCGAACGACAGGGCGGTGATTCGGGTACACCAAGGCGCCGTGCTCGCCATGTCGCCGCGCCTCTCGAGCGCTAAACCTGCTGCTCAGGAAAGCCGACACACTCCCTAGGGGAATTCTTGAATCAGATGATCGATACCGAGAATCCCGAAGTCCTCGAAGGACAGCGAGAAGGATGGACTTTCGCCTCATCGGGAGTGCAACGATCGCCGCAGCCGCCGCCGGAGTCGCCGGGGTGGCAAGTGGTGTAGCTTTCAGCGCTTGGGTACTGATGGCGCTCGGCCTGGCCCTGACCATCGTCGCCGCGGGAATCGCGCTGACTATGGCGCTGCGCCATCAGGCGCCGGTGATGCCGGCCGCACCCACACTTGAGCTGCATGGGCCGCCTGAAGAGGCGCATCGCGACCGCAGGCACGACCTCCGGGCAGGCATTGATGCCATGCCGGATGAGCCGCGAATGACCGCAGAGATACCGCCGGAGACTCCGGCAACGGTCGGCGCCGGGGAGGGGGAGCGGATAGCACCAGCAGTCCAGCCTCCGCGCATCGAACCGTCGGGCGTGGGACCTCGCGAAGTGCTCGAGGCATTCCTGCTCTCGTGCCAGCCGGCCGGGGAAGTGCTCTCTGCTCACCTGTGGCTCATGGACCAAGCGACCCAGACTATGCGCTTGGTCGAAGCGGTGGGCAGCGCAAAGCCGAACTCAGAGCCGATGGCAGTCGCGCGCAGCATCCTTGGCGCTGCCGCGACTGGAGAACAAGCGGTGCTGAGCTCAAACGTACGGATGGCCCGCGATGACGAAGAGCTTCCCGTATGGCGCTACGCCGTACCCCTCAGAGCCGGCTCGGCCCGGGGGGCGGCTGCGGTCGACATCGTGGCGGAAGAGCCGGACGAGGCCTTCCTGATAGGTATCTCCGAGCACCTGCATGGTGCTCTGGCCGCGGCCCTCGCGATTCACGTCGCGCGAACCGAGACCGCTGCGGCCGAAGCGCTTCTGGAGGCCGCGGGCGAGATCGTTCGACTCGTGGATCCTCAGTCGATCGTCGAGTCCGCACTGCAGCGAGCGCTGGCACTGTCGAACTCAGAGAGCGGCAGCGTCATGTTGCTGGAGTCTGACGGCGGCATGCGGATACGTGCTTCCAGGGGCCTGCCCGAGCACGTCGTCTCAGAGGCCGTGGTTCGCGAAGGAGACGGCATCGCCGGCATGGTGCTGGCCACCGGCCAGGCGCTCGTCGTTGAGGACCTGCAAGGCAAGGGCGGACGCGCGCGCAGACACGGCGTCAAGTCGGCCGTCGCGGTACCGATCGCCGATGACGAGGGTCTACTCGGCGTTTTGAACGTGGGGAGCAGGGAGTTTCACGCCCGGTTCTCTGCAAGCCACAGGGCGACGCTCGAATCGCTCGGCCGGATTGTAGCGATGGCGCTGAGAAATGCCTGGGCACTCTCAAGCTCCCGAGAGCTGTACCTCGATACCGTTAAGGCCTTGGCTCTTGCGCTCGAGACAAAGGACCCCTACTCATACGGGTCGACGGAGCGGGTCTACGACCTCTCCACCGCGATAGGCAAGCGGCTCGGCCTGTCCGAACGGGAGAATCGTGCCCTTGGCGTTGCCGCTCTCTTGCACGACATCGGCATGGTAGCTGCGGGCAACGTCGGCTGCCTGGGTGACCGCCCGCTGACGACCGTCGAGAGGGGCCTGCTCAAGTTGCATCCGGTCATCGCTGCCGATGTGCTCAGTCAGGCCGCGGCGCTCAAAGACGCGGTGCCGATCGTCTACCACCATCACGAGCACTACGACGGGCATGGCTACGTGCTGGGCGTGGCGG
This sequence comes from Coriobacteriia bacterium, assembly GCA_035462695.1. Classification (GTDB taxonomy): domain Bacteria; phylum Actinomycetota; class Coriobacteriia; order Anaerosomatales; family PHET01; genus DATHUB01. Next base: position 21,265 of record DATHUB010000397.1, read on the forward strand.
GGGAGGCGATTCCTGTCGGCGCTCGGGTGCTCGCGGTCGCCGACGCATACGTGTCGATGACCTCTCCGCGGTCGTATCGGGAGCCGTTCAGCCACGCCGACGCGCTGTTCGAGCTTGAGGACAAGGCCGGAACGCAGTTCGACCCCAGGGTCGTGCGCGCCTTCCTCGATATCTCGGACTCGGTACGAATCTCCGCTTCCTGCTGAGAAAAGCAAACGGCCACCCCCAAGGGGCGGCCGTCGAAGGTTCGATCGAGGTACCGACGCTATGCGCGCGTGACCTTACCAGCCTTCATGCACTTGGTGCACACGTTCACTCGCTTGACGTGACCATTCAGAACCGCGGTGACCTTCTGGATGTTGGGCCGGAAGGTACGCGGGGTCACGCGGTGCGAGTGGCTCACGTTGCGGCCGGCAGACGGGTGCTTGCCACAGACAGCGCAGACCTTCGACATTACGGTTCTCCTCGCGTTCATAGCGGCCATTTCAGCCGCATTGGTATCAGCACAAAGCGCGGGAAATGCTAACACACGGAGAAGGCCTCCCGCAAGCTGCGCGTTCAGTCGAGCGACACGCCGCTTTCGCTATACTTACGCAACCACCATTTGGTGCGATCCGAGGGGAGTCCGCGTGGCTCGAGTGACGGCCGACATGCTCATCAGCGACGTCCTCACCGCGTGCCCGGGGGCGGCTGCCGTTTTCGAACGCCATGGCCTGGGCTGCGCAGCATGTATGGCGGCAAGTATGGAATCGCTCTCAGCGGTAGCCACAGTACACGATGTGTCCGTGGACGACCTGCTGGCGGATTTGGATCGGCTTGCGGACGAGGAGTCCTGCTTGCCGCGAAAGGAGACCTGAAGCATGGCTCGCCGATCGCTCGGCGCGGTGAACATCGCCAACGACGTTCTGGCCGATCTGGCCGGTTACGCCGCCCTTGAGAGCTATGGGGTCGTCGGAATGGCGTCTCCCACGCTCAGAGAGGGAGTGGCCCAACTCCTGCCGCGCCAGAAGCTTCGCAAGGGAGTCAAGATCGTCAGCTCAGAAGAGGGCGTGACGGTCGACCTCTACGTCGTCATCGAGCACGGCACTCAGCTCGCTGAGGTCTCTCACAACCTCTCGAATCGGGTTCGCTACGTTCTCACCGACATCGCGGACGTCTCTGTCTGTTCGATAGAGGTACACGTCATGGGCGTGAAGGTGCGTACCGCGAAGTGAAAAACGACGTAACGACAGCCAGGGTGGCAAGGGAGCTTGTCACCGCTGCCGCAGCTGCACTGAAAGCGCGTATCGAGGAAGTCAACCGGCTGAACGTCTTCCCGGTGCCCGACGGGGACACCGGCACGAACATGTCCCTGACTATGGATACCGTCGTGCGCGAGTTGGAGGCGCTCCCCGAGAACGCCACGCTCGCCGACGCATGCCATGCCGTGAGTCACGGCTCTCTCATGGGTGCGCGAGGCAACTCCGGTGTGATTCTGAGCCAGATCCTGCGCGGCCTGTGCGAGGGCATCGACGGGGCAGACAGCGTCGATCCAGCCCTGCTCGCTACGGCACTCGAGCGCTCGGTGACGGTCTCCTTCCAGGCGGTTCGCAAGCCCGTCGAGGGAACGATGCTGACCGTCATCAAGGACACGGCAGCGGCAGCGGCAGACGCCCATACCCAGGGGCTCGATCTGGACAGCGCGCTCGAGCACGTCGCGGCCGAGTCTTTCGAGTCCGTCCGCCGCACCCCCGAGCTGCTTCCCGTGCTCAAGGAGAACGGCGTTGTGGATGCAGGCGGGTACGGCCTCGCGATACTCATCGAAGGCTTCACGTCCGCGGCACTCGGCCGAAAGGTCATCGTCGCTGAAGTGAGCTCGGAAGCCGCACCGCTGCTTCGCGTCGAGCCGATCGACGACTGGGACGACGACGAATACCTCTACTGCACCGAGTTCTTGCTCTTCGGCACCGAGATCGACCGGGAGGTCGTGCACTCGTACCTCACGTCGGTCGGCGGGAGCGAACTGATCGTCGGCGCGGGCGGCGAGTACAAAGTGCACGTGCACACGAACGATCCCGGTTCGGTGCTCACGCACGTCACCGGCTTCGGCGAAGTCGCGGAGGTCCACGTCAACAACATGCGCAGGCAGCAGGCCGTGCGTGACGAGACATTGCGCGCCGAGGAGATGCCGCTCCATCACGCAGCTCCGACCAAGACCGTGGGCTTCGTCGCCGTTGCTTCCGGCGAAGGTCTCACGCGTATTCTGAAGTCGCTTGGAGTAGACATCGTGGTGAGCGGTGGGCAGACGATGAATCCGTCAACCGAGGACCTCTTGGCCGCTGTCGATCGCGTTCCCGCTGACTCGGTCGTCATCCTCCCCAACAACAAGAACATCGTCATGGCGGCCAACGCGGCTGCCGGTGTCGCGAGCAAGCCGACCGTGGTCGTCCCCACGACCTCGGTGCCGGCCTCGTTCGCAGCGCTTCTCGCCTTCAACAACGACGCGGACCTCGACGCACTTGTCGGCGAGATGACTTCAGCTGCCGAGGGCGTGCGCACGGGAGAAGTGACCGCGGCGGTCAAAGACGCCAAGGGCAAGGGCGGCGATATCAAGGCGGGTCAGATCATCGGCATTCTCGACGACAAGGAGATCGAGGTCGTGGGAGACGACATCGACTCGGTAGCCGAAGGGCTCGTGGCGAAGCTCGTCGAGGGCGCCGAGACGCTCACGCTGTTCGCCGGCATCGACTATAGTGACGCGGCGCTCGAGGCGTTGCGCGCGCGCCTTGAGGCGCGCTATCCGGACCTTGAGATCGAGACTCACCGGGGAGAGCAGCCCCTCTACCCGATCATCATGTCGGCAGAATAGCGTCAGTCCGAAACATCGCGACATCTTCTGGAGGAGGGGCTATGGCCCGAGTCGGGATCGTCACCGACAGTACGTGTGACCTCGCACCGCTCGAACTTGCCAAGCTCGACGTCGCGATGGTTCCTCTCAAGGTCCTGTTCGGCGACGAGACGTTTCTCGACTGGATCGATCTTCAGCCGACCGAGTTTTACGAGAAGCTGAAGAACGCTCAGTTCCTGCCGAAGACCTCACAGCCGTCCCCGGCTGACTTCCTGGCCACCTATCGCAGGCTTGCCGAGGACGGGTGCGAGAGCATCGTCTCCGTGCATCTGACGTCCGCGCTCTCCGGAACCTTCGAATCGGCGTCGATGGCGGCCGTCGACTCCCCGGTGCCTGTTCGCGTGATCGACACCAAGAGGGTCACTCAGGCGCTCGGCCTGGTCGTGAAGGCGACCGTCGAGGCACGCGATGCGGGGCTCGACTTCCAGGCAGTCGCGCAGCGTGCCGAAGACGTTGCCAAGGAGATGCGCCTGTTCTTCGTGCTCGACACCCTCGAGTATCTTGTCAAAGGGGGCCGAGCCGGCAAGGCGACAGGTCTCGCGGCATCACTGCTCAACATCAAGCCGGTTCTGACCTTCAACTCCGACGGCATCATCGAGCCCTTCAAGAAGGTCAAGGGCCGCAAGAAGGCGATCTCCGAGCTGGCAGCGCACGTTGCCGAGGAGTCGCGTGAGCTCGGACGCCTTCGCGTTTCCGTCCTGCACGCCTGTTCCGAGGAGGGCGCCGCCGAGTTGAAGCGCGAGCTGCTGGCGACGGGCGCTGACATCGAGATCGCCTCCATAGGCCTTGTCGGATCCGTCGTCGGCACGTATGCGGGCCCGGACGCGCTCGGCGTCGCGTACTACCCCGTAGGGTAGGCACTCCTCTCATGCCCTCGCCGTTCACGACGGCAGACCGTGTAGAGAGGCTCGCGGCCCACGACCTGCCGGTCGCCCGCGCGCGCTACGTGGACGCGTCACGTGCGTCGCTGCTCGAGAAGCTCGGCGTTACCACGGTGGGCGATCTCGTCCGCCACGTGCCCTTCCGCTACCTGGACCTCACGACGACCGCGAGTCTGCGCGACGTGCCGATCGGGATCGAAGCGACCGTCATCGGCAGAGTCCATCAAGTGAGCATCAAGAAGCCGCGTCCCCGGCTGTCCGTGACCGAGGTGGCCATCGTCGACGACACCGGCGCCCTCATCGGAGTCTGGTTCAATCAGCCTTGGGTCCACCAGAGGTTCCTCGTCGGCGATCACGTCGCGTTCGCCGGCAAGGTCGAGCTGGACTACGGGATGAAGCAGATCAAGAGCCCGTTCGTCGAGAAGCTCGGGGACAAGACCGACGCGCCCTCTATGGGCCGGGTTATTCCGGTTCATCGCACGACAGACGGGCTCTCCACCGGATGGCTGCGTCGCCTCATTGCCGCGGCGGTGGACGACTTCGCGGACATTCCCGATCATCTCCCCTCGGCGCTGCGCATCGAGCGCGAACTCGTGCCTCTGAGCGCTGCACTGCGCGACATTCATTTCCCGCGAGCGATGAGCGATGCTGCCCACGCACGACGTCGGCTCGCCTACGACGAACTGCTCCTGCTTCAGGTCTACATGGCGATGCGACGACACGCTCTCACGCGTGAGCAGGCCGGGGTCGCCCACAAACTCGACGGCCCGGCACTAGGGGCTCTGCGTGCGGAGCCGCCCTTCACGCTCACGGGTGACCAACAGCGTGCCGTCGCCGAGATCCTCGACGACATGGCGCAGCCGCGCCCGATGAATCGCATGCTGCTCGGTGATGTCGGCACCGGCTAGACGCTCGTTGCAGCACACGCGCTGGCCGCGGCCGCCGAT
>DATHUB010000398.1:0-2044 GCA_035462695.1 Coriobacteriia bacterium
ATGCAAGGGCGCTGCTCGTCTCGGCCCTGGACAACGCCCGTCGGTCGGGCGACCCTCGTCTCACTCAGCGGATCCAAGTGTTCTACTTGGATCTCGTTTGGCGGCAGAACGACCGCAGCCCCATCGACGATGCGGAGTTCCTGGAACGCTGTGACGAAGAGCTCGACCTCTGTCGTGACTTCCTGGGGGTCGACCGGGACCAGGCGGCAACTCGTATGGAGCGGATGAGCAGACGCATCGAGAGTCGACTCAAGGCAATCGAGGGCGGGGCCTCGCCCGAGATTCGAGACGAAGTCTTGAGAAGGCACCTCACGGCGGAAGCACTCGCGGCCCAGCTGCTGTTCAACGACCGCCGGCCGACGGAGTCGGCGGAGTTGATCCGACACGTGATCAGCAGCGTACGGACGCAGCAGCTCGATGCACCCGACCGGGACAGCTGGAGACTCCTCGAGATGGAGGCTCTTTACACTCAGTCATGCGCTGAGATGATTTCGGGCGAGGTCACCGCCGCGGTGCGTTCGGCGGCCGATGCGGCGGCCATTGCCGAGGGTTCGAATTCCCTGCTGGCCCGGAAAGTCACCAGCACGTACGGCTCGATGCTCCTTTCGGAAGATCCGAAGGGAGGCGAGAAGATTCTTCGCGACTGCCTTGGCTCGTGGGCCGACGACGGCACGAGCGACGCAGCTCTGGTGCACGTCCATCTCAGCATGGCACTGGTTCTTCAGGCGCACAGACTCACTCCAGGCGACGAGGCTCGGGGGGCGTTGCTCGGCGAGGCGCAGGATCGCATGACCCGGGTTCATGACTCTTGTCGGCGACTGGGGATGTACGTGGACGCGGGCGCCGCCGCACTCGTTCGGGGGGTGTCTTCAGGAGTTTCGGGTGACGGCGATGAGGTGACCTGGTTCGCCCAGGGGGTCGCAGCAGCCGCGAGGGGAAGGCAGATGGAGACCCTCTGGCGATCGCACATCAACCTCGCGATGTCTCTCTGTCGCAAAGAGGGAGAGCCCAGCATGACCGCTTGCAACCACGCTGTCGCCGCTTACGAGATCATGCAGGAGACGCTTGCCGTCTATTCCGAACCGGAGCGATCGCCGCGTTTCGAGATGCTCCGGGTCGGGCTCGCTGCCACCGCGTGGATGCTGATCGCCAGCGGCGACGAGAAGGGGCGGGCGATTCTCGAGCGGTACCCGAAGCTGCGACTACATTTCAGCGATCCCGAGGCAGGCGTGCTCGCCCCCTATGACGGGAGCCCTCGCCATTATCAATGGCTAAGGGTCGACGACGTCGACTACGTTTTGTATTGAGGGTTCCCTCGGCACCTCTGCCTGCCAGTTCAGGAACTCCGCGGTCGTGCAAGCAGAGGCAGACAGGTCGACGATGATCTCCTCGCGCACGATGCCACGCCTCCGAGCGAACCACATTGCGTTTTCTCCGAGTTCCAAGTGGCTGTCGACGAGGTAAATGAACGGCATAGGCTCGTGGGCCAGCCAGTTCGGCACCAGCAACGGCAGCCAGAGCTGATCCGAATCGTTACCCATCTGGCGAAAGCTCCGAACTCGGCCGCTGACGCCCTCCCATCGAGCCTCTAGCCGGTCGAGCGCGATTTCACGATCGGCGCCCCTGGTTAAATCCAGGATCGCGAAGGGAGCGTCCTCGAGCTGGGGGCACTCAGAGAGCAGATGGGCCAGCGCCTCGTCGAAGAAGTCTCCGAGGTCCACCTTGTACCGACCTCCCCATTTCGACCAGAATGCTGCCTCAGCCGCTTCGACGCGCGCGTAGCGGATCGGCCCCGAGCGGTTTCGCCAGTGATAGGCGACCGAGTTGGCGCACATGTAATTGCGCAGCCCCAGCTCGAGCGCCCGAAGGCAATGGTCGAGGTCAAGGTTGTGGTTGTACTGCTCTTCATCGAGAGGCCCAAGTCGCTCAAACACCCTTTTCGTCAGGGCGGCAGTGGCGCTCGACATGACCTGCACTTCTCGCGATCGCCGGCACAGCACGTGGTCGGCCGGAACGTGTCGGAAGACGTGGCGCTTGGAGTGAA
>DATHUB010000399.1:0-15416 GCA_035462695.1 Coriobacteriia bacterium
AACCCGCGACTGGCCGCTCACGCCTCAGCACGCATCGGGAACGAAGGCTGAGCGATGGTGTCGCAGCAAGGCCCTGTCCTCGGCGAGCACGAGGATCGTGATGACGTCGAAGCGCAGCGCCGTGTCGCCGCAGCCGGCGTGTTGCAGGTATGCCTCGGCCAGTCTCCGGTAGCGGCGCTGCTTGGCGGGCGTCACTGCATCCTCGGGACTGCCCTTCGCGGCTGTCTTGCGCGTCTTCACCTCGCACAGGACCACGGTCTTACCGTCAAGAGCGACGATGTCTATCTCTCCGGACGGACAGCGCCAGTTCCTTTCGGCAACCGTCATCCCCACGCGTTCGAGGTACGCCGCAGCAGCGTCCTCGCCTCGCTCCCCCAGCCGCTTGCTCTTCTCGGTCATGTGCCCCACCTCCGGGACACACGCTGCCATCTCGCGCTAACCGAACATGGCACTGCGACCTTAACGGGCTAGAAGAGGCGCTCGCTGCCCCCGCACGGCATGAACGAGCGCCGATGCTCCGTGCACAGGCCGGAGGTGTCGAGAGCGGCCAAGTGATCGGGCGTGCCGTAACCCTTGTTGATCTCAAAGTTGTAGGCCGGGTGCGTCTCGGCGAGCTGCACCATGAGAGCATCCCGCGTGACCTTGGCGAGGATGGAGGCAGCTGCGACAGCGGCCACCTTCCCGTCGCCTCCGACGACTGCTGTCTCCCGTTCGGCCACGCCCATAGGGCGACCATCCACGACGACGTGGTCCGCGGGCAGTTCCAGTCCGGAGAGCGCGCGGCCCATTGCCCGGCGTAGCGCAGCGGTCATGCCCAGTGCGTCGAGCTCGGCTGCAGGCACGTGAGCGACCGACCAGCAGAGCGCCACCTCGCGTATCTGGAAGGCGAGCTGTTCTCGGCGGGCGGGCGTCAGCATCTTCGAGTCGTTGAGACCAACGAGTCGAGGAGTCGCAGGCAGCACGCACGCGCCCGCCGTCAGGGGGCCTGCGAGCGCGCCTCGGCCCACTTCATCTACTCCGGCGACTACCTGCCAGCCCTGCGCGCGGAGTTCGGCCTCGAGGCTGTAGAGGCGCTTGAGACGAGCGACCTCGCGCTGCCGAGCTCGATCGCGGGCCACAGCTGCTGCAACAGCGGACTGCACCCCCGCCCGGTCGTCGTCCGCAAGCTCCTTGGCGAGTCGCTTGAGGGCCTGCCCCCGGCTCCGGGCGAGCAGAGCGTTGAGTTCCGCGAGCGTACGCGCGTCGCGGGGCGTCATGCCGCGTCTCCGTCGTGTGAACGCGCGAACGGGGCCCCGCTCAGTGCGGAGACCCCGTTCGTGAAAGTACGTTGCAGCCTGTTCATTAGGCGGAAGGCTTAATAGCCCTTCTCCTTCAGACGTGCCTGCTTGCCGATCTTGTCCCTCAGGAAGTAGAGCTTGGAGCGGCGGACCTTGCCGCGGCTCACGTGCTCGATCTTGTCGATCTTGGGCGAGTGGACCGGGAAGGTGCGCTCGACGCCCACGCCGAAGCTGATCTTGCGGACCGTGAAGGTCTCGCGGTTGCTCGCTCCGTGGCGGCGAATGATGACCCCCTGGAAGACCTGAGTACGCTCCCGGGTGCCTTCGATGATCTTGTAGTGCACCTTGACGGTGTCACCGACCTGGAACTGCGGCAGGTCTTCGCGGATCTGCTGCTGTTCAATGGCGCGGATGATATCCATGTTCGGAAGTTCCTGTTCAGTCGAGTTCAGGCCCGCAGTCTTGCGGGCGCGAGTGGGTAGTATAGACCACCCCAAGGCCGGGCGGCAATGCCGAATTCTTACCCGGCTGGAGTTACTCGAGTCTGCCGAAGCGTCCCGGAGGCCAGTAGGTCCAGAAGGCGCGTCCTTGAACGGCGCTGACGGGCTGGGGACCGAAGAAGCGGCTGTCTCCGCTGTTCGGCCGGTTGTCCCCCATCAGCCAGACGTATCCCTCCGGCACCGTGATGGGCAGCGAGACGGTTCCGAGCGCCGACGGCTTCCCGTACGTGTACGGCTCGTCGAGCTTCTTGCCGTCGACGTAGACCTGCTCGTCCTTGATGTCGACGGTCTGCCCGCCGGTCGCGATGACGCGCTTGATCAGGATCCTGGCGACCGGATCGCTCGAATCAGGGTTGGCGAAGACGACGATCTCGCCTTGCCGAGGAGGACGGACGAATCGGTAGGTGATCTTCTCGGCCAGCAGACGATCCTTGAGCTCGATGGTCGGGAGCATCGATCCTGTGGGAACGACGAACGGCTGCACGACGAAGGCCTTGATGCCCTGGGCGAGCGCGAAGGCCAGCGCGACCAGGACGATCGTCTCGAGGAGCCAACGTCCGAAGGAGGTCTCCTGGGCGCCGGCGTCTGATGAGCCGGACATCGGTGCGTTGCTCGGGTTCTTTGCCATGAAAGGGTCCCTACTGAAGTCTGCCGAAGAGGCTGAGCGGCCAGTACGTCCAGAATGCTCTTCCCCGAACCGCCGTTACGGGCTGCGGGCCGAAGTAGCGGCTGTCGCCGCTCTCGGGCCGGTTGTCGCCCATCAGCCAGACCTCGCCGGCGCCGACGTTTGCGGGCAGAGCGACCGTCCCGGGAATGTTCCCCTTGCCGTGAATATAGGGCTCGTCGATCGCCTTGCCGTCGACAAGAACCTTCCCGTCGCGGATGTCGACCTGCTGACCGGCGACGGCGATCACGCGCTTGATCAGCTGGGGATGCTGGCCCGACGGGTCGTCGAACACGACGATGTCGCCCGCTTCGGGTTCGCGGACGAAGCGGTAGACGATCTTGTCGGCAAGAACGCGATTGCCGATCTCGATCGTCGGGATCATCGATCCGGTCGGAATCACGAACGGCTGCACGACGAAGGTCTTGATGCCCTGCGCCAGCGCGAACGCGAGCGCTATCAGGACGACGGTCTCAACGAGCCATCGTACGAAGGAGCTCTCCGGGGCAACCGGCCTTCCGTCGGCCATCGCGGTAGCCTCGGAGGAGTCGTTCTCGGTCATTCATGGCCTTTCTTGGGCAGCGCAGCGCGGAGCTCTCGCTCGACCGCTTCGCGCTCTTTCGGCGTAAGTTCGGCGCTTGCAAGGAGGTCCGGGCGAACCTGTGCGGTCTTTCGCACGGCCTGCTCGCGTCGCCACGCGGCGATGCGAGCATGATCACCGCTGCGAAGTACCTCGGGGACCTCGCAGCCCTCGAAGACCGGAGGGCGCGTGTACTGAGGGTACTCGAGAAGGCCCTCGGCGAAGGACTCATCCACAGAAGATTCACTATCTCCCAACACACCCGGAAGCAGCCGAGTGACCGCGTCGATGACGACCATCGCCGGAAGTTCGCCCCCGGTGAGGACGTAGTCGCCGATGGACAGCTCGAGATCCGCCCGATCGAGTGCGCGCTGGTCGAAGCCCTCATAGCGGCCGCAGACGAAGAGCAGCCGAGGACGGTCGGCAAGCTCGTGCGCGAGTTCCTGCGTGAAGGGTCTTCCGGCGGGAGTCAGAAAGATCGTGTAGGCCGGCTCCTCGTCAATCTCACCGATCGCCGAGAGCGCCTCGCACAGCGGCTCGACCTTCATAACCATGCCCGGTCCGCCCCCGTAAGGGCTGTCGTCGGTAGTGCGGTGACGGTCGTGAGTCCAGTCCCTGAGGTCGTGCACGTGAAGGTCGAGGGCGCCTCGCTCTCGGGCGAGCCCGATCATCGAGGCCGACATCGGACCCTCGAACATGTCCGGGAAGATGGTCAGGACGTCAGCTCTCACGCTTCTTCACCTTCAGACGGCAGCAGTCCCGGGAGGAGTCGCACTACGACCTCGTTCGTCTCCTCATCGATTCCGAGCACCACGTCATCGATCACCGGAATCAGCACCTGACCGAGCGGCCCGTTTACGACCCAAACCTCGTTGGCCCCCGTCTCGATGACCTCATCGATCTCGCCGAGCAGGCCGTGTACTTCGTCGCGAACCAGCGTGCCGACAAGATCGTCTTCCTCTTCAAGCTTCCAGTCGTCAGGCAGGTCCGCGGTCTTCACGAGCAGGTTCCTGCCGGTCAGTTCGCGCGAAGAGTCGATGGAGGCGTAGCCCTCGAGCGTTACGAGTGGGCCTTTGGGGCCGGGGCGTATGGAGGCGATCCTGGTCGAGCGCGGGCCCTGCGGCGGCGGCACGATCCAGGCATCCAGACCCAAAAGAGCGTCGAGCGAGGTGTCATGATCGATGATCACGGACACCTCGCCCTTGAGACCGTGGGTGCGCGCAATGCGCCCTACGGGTGTGAACGGCTCTTCGGCCATCGAGTGTCCTAGCCTAGGACGTCGACGTCTACGTGGAGCCCCTCGGTGCTGCCGGCGGCGCGTGCGAGCGTGCGGATGGCCTTGATGATGCGACCGCCTCGTCCGATCACCTTGCCGACGTCCTCAGCGTCGAGGGTGATCTCGAACCGAACGGAGCCCTCGGCATCGCTTCTCGCGATGGAGAGGGAGTCCGGGTTCTCGACGAGCGACTCGACCAGGTAGCGGACGAGCTCCTCGGTGTTCGCGCCGGTGCGCGTCATGGAGTCTCTACTCCGCGTCGGCGTCAGAGTCGGCTTCGGCCTCAGCCGGTGCCTCCTCGGCAGCTTCCTCGGCGGGAGCCTCAGCGGCAGCGGCCTCAGCGGCGGCAGCATCTTCGGCAGCCTTCGCAGCAGCAGCGGCCTCGTCGGCCTTGGCCTTCTCGGCGGCAGCAGCCTCGTCGGCCTTTGCCTTCTCGGCGGCCGCGGCCTCAGCCTTGATCTTGTCGGCTGCCTTCTTCGAGAGCTTGCCCTCGGCGACCGGGACGGTCTTCTCGCCCTTGGCGATAGCGATGAGCTTGGCTACGGCCTCGGTGGGCTGAGCGCCCTTGGCGATCCAGGCATCGACCTTCTCGACATCGACCTCGACGGTCGAAGGGTTCGTACGCGGGTTGTAGCGGCCGACGATCTCGATGAATCGGCCATCGCGGCGGGCGCGGCCGTCGGCGACGACGACACGGTAAAACGGCGCCTTCTTTGCGCCATGACGCGCCAGGCGAATCTTGACTGACAACAGGACTCCTCAAAGTCTGGCGGCTGCCCTGAGTGGATGCCGCACGAACGAGCAAAGCGGTTGTCTATATTACGACACGCAGGTAAGGGGGTAAAGGACGGCTTCTCCAGCCCCTTCGAAACACGCTATCCCATACCCGGAAAACCGGGCATCTTCATGCGCTTACGCCCCTTACCGGTCATCGACTGCATCTGCTTCATCATCTTGCGCGCATCGGCGAACTGCTTGAGCAGCCGGTTGACGTCGCTGACGTGCACTCCCGACCCACGGGCGATGCGCTCGCGCCGAGACCCGTTCAGAACCTTGGGATTTCTCCGCTCGGCCGGCGTCATCGCGAAGATGATCGCTTCGATACGGTCGAGCTCCTTCTCGTCGACCTGGCCCTCGAGGTCCTTCAGCTTGCCCATCCCGGGCAAGGAGTTGAGGATGCTGCCGATGCCGCCCATCTTGCGGACCTGCTTGATCTGGCCGAGAAAATCCTCGAGCGTGAACTCGGCGCGCGCGAGTCGCTCGGCGGTCTTCTCGTCCATCTCTTCGCCGGCCGCCGCCTCTTGCGCCTTCTCGATGAGGGAGACGACGTCGCCCATGCCGAGAATCCGCTTGGCCATGCGGTCGGGGTAGAACGCCTCCAGCGAGTCGGGCTTCTCGCCGTAGGACGCGAACTTGATCGGCTTGCCCGTCACTTGGCGGATCGAGAGCGCCGCGCCGCCGCGAGCATCGCCGTCGAGCTTGCTCATGATGACGCCGTCGAAGTCGACCTTCTCGGCGAAGGCAGCGGCGACGTTCACCGCGTCCTGACCGGTCATCGCGTCGACCACCATGAGGATCTGGTCGGGCTTGACCGCGCCGCGGATGTTGACGGCTTCGGTCATCATCTCCTCGTCGACGTGCAGGCGGCCGGCCGTGTCGACGATGACGACGTCGCGCAGGTTGTCTATCGCGTACCGCACGCCTTCCCGAGCAATGACGACTGGATCGTCTCCCGCGCCGCGGTAGACCGGGATGCTGAGTTCGCGGCCGAGGGCCTCGAGCTGGTCTATGGCGGCGGGCCGGTATACGTCGCAGGCGACGAGCAGCGGGCTTCTCCCCTGCTTGCGCAGCTGGAAGGCGAGCTTCGCGGACGCGGTCGTCTTGCCCGATCCCTGCAGGCCGACGAGCATGATGACGTTGGGAATGCGACCGGACAGCACGAGCTTGCTGTTCGTGTCGCCGAGAAGATGCGTGAGTTCGTCGAGCACGATCTTGACGACCTGCTGCCCAGGGGTGAGTGAGTTCATCACGTCAACGCCCACCGCCTGCTCGCGGACCCGGGCGACGAACTCCTTGACCACCTTGAAGTTGACGTCGGCCTCGAGCAGGGCCATGCGGATCTCGCGCATGGCGGCGTCTACGTCAGCCTCCGAGAGCCGGCCCTTGCCGGTCAGGTTCTTGAAGACCGCCTGCAAGCGGTCTGAGAGGTTGTCGAACATCTCTAGGTATCTCCTTGAGGTTGCGGTGCACCACACCGTAGTGGTGAGCCGCGGTCAGGTCAACGGTCAGTGGGCGGGGCCGAAACGGTCTGGGGGCAGGAACAGAAACGTGACCCTGCCGCGAATCTTCGACAGCGGGAGAACTCCGATGTAGCGGCTGTCGAGGGACACCGGCCGGTTGTCTCCGAGCACGTACACCATGCCGTCGGGCACTACCTCGGGCTTTCGGTATACCCCTGTGCCCGGCACGACCGCGATGTGCGTGATGCTCTCGGCCACGCCGTTGACCAAGGCGATGTCGTCGCGGATCTCCACGGTGTCGCCGGGAAGGGCGACGATCCGCTTCACGATGTCGTCGTCCTCGGCCGGGGTGCGCACGTCGACGATCACGATGTCGCCCCGGTGGGGGCTCTCGTAACTCTTCGTGCGAAGTGCCCGATCGCCGTCATGAAGGGAGGGCTGCATCGAGTCGCCCGCCACCCGCAGCGGCGCGTAGAAGACGTAGAAGACGAGCATGACGACCAGCAGGAGGAGAAGAAGCGGCCATACCAGGAGGCGGGCAAGCTTGTCCGGCCTTGGGGGCGCCCCCGGAGCGAGAAGGCTCGGTCCGATATCGAGGTTGTCGTCATTCACCGCGGATAAGCGCTCGGCCGAAAGACTCGGCGTCAAAGGGCCGCAAGTCCTCAAGCCCTTCGCCGACACCGATGTAGAAGATGGGAATGGCCAGCTCGCGCGCTATCGCGACCGCGATGCCGCCCTTGGCTGTCCCATCGAGCTTCGTGAGCACAATGCCGTCGACGCCGAGGGCCGAGTTGAACTCCCGGGCCTGCGACAGGCCGTTCTGGGCTTTCGTGGCATCCATGACCAGCACGGTGCGCACCGGCGGCTTGCTGCGGTTCTGGGTCACGCGCTGCACCTTCTGGAGCTCGCGCATGAGATCCGCGGAGGTGTGCAGCCGTCCGGCGGTGTCGATGAGCGCGAGGTCCGCTCCGGTCTCCTCCGCCGTCGCGACGGTGTCGAATGCGACCGCTGCGGGGTCAGCTCCGCGCTCACGGCGCACGACCGGCACTTGCGCCCGCTCGGCCCAAACGTCGAGCTGCTCGGCGGCGGCCGCACGGAACGTGTCGGCACTGCCGAGGATGACGGTTCGGCCCGCATCGGCAGCCTGCTTGGCGAGCTTGCCGACCGAGGTCGTCTTGCCCGTGCCGTTCACGCCGACCATCAGGATCGTGACCGGCGACTCGTCGAAGACGTTCGCTGCCTCGGGAAACTCGGCGGCGATGCGCTCGACGAGGTGATCGAGGACTGCTTCAGCATCCGGGAGGGCCTTGCGGGCCGCCTGGTCTCGCAGGGTGCCGACTATATCTGTCGTCGCCACATAGCCGAGATCGGCTCCGAGCAGCGCGTCTTCGAGATCGCTCCAGAACTCGTCATCGAGATCGGGGCCGCGCCGGAGCAAGACGTTCAGCTGCTCTCCGAGACGGTCTCTGCTCTTGGTGAGGCCCTCGGCGAGTCTCTTAAACCACGGCGTGCTCATCGGCAGGCTCCGTGTTCTCCAGCACGCGCTCGAGTTTCTGGCTGACGACCTTGGAGACGCCGTCGGCTTGCATGGAGACGCCGTAGAGTACATCGGCCATCTCCATCGTGCGCCGCTGATGGCTGACAACGATGAATTGAGTCTGCCCGCGCATGCTGTCGACGAAAGCGACGAAGCGCCGAAGGTTCGTGTCGTCGAGGGCGGCTTCCACCTCGTCGAGGATGTAGAAGGGGCACGGGCGAGTGCGGTAGACAGCGAAGAGTAGCGCGAGAACGGTCAAGGACTTCTCGCCTCCCGACATCAGCGTCATCTTCGATAGCTTCTTGCCCCTCGGCTGGGCGATGACCTCGACACCGGTCGTCTCAGGGTCGTCGGGCTCGGTGAGCTGCAGCTGCGAGGTGCCGCCCGGGAAGAGCACGGCGAAGGTCTCCTGGTAGTGCTTGTCCACCTGCTCGAAGGTCTCGAGGAAGCGGTCCTTCATCTTGCGATCGATCGCTGCGACGACCTTCGCCAAGGCCTTGCGAGAGGCGTCGAGGTCGGCGATCTGCTCGATCATGAAGTCACGCCGTGCTCGGAGCGACTCGAACTCCTCCATGGCGACGGGGTTCACCGGTCCGAGGTTGTTGATGCGCTTGCGCAGCTGATGTGCGCGCTCCTCGGCCTCTTGGCGGTTCTCGATCGAGTCGGCGGCCATCGCGATCTCGACCGGCACGCCGAGTTCTTCGACGATCTTGCGCACCGCCTGGTTGACCTGAACCTCGAGCTGACCCTTTTCGACGCGAAGATCGCTCATAGACTCGTTGCGCTCGTTGATGACCGCCTGAGCCGCTCGTACGGCCTCTTGGGCGTCATGTACCGTGGTGCGCAGCGACTCCGAGTCGGCCTGCTCGAAGCGGGCGCGGTCGCGCAGCTTCACCGCCCAGTGCTCGGCGCGCTCGTGCAACACCATGTAGAGGTCGTGCACCGGCTGCAGGCGTTCGCGCAGAAGCTCGAGGGCCTGTGCGGTCTCCCGTGAGCGATCGACGGTGTCCTTCAGCTCGGTCAGCTCGGCGGTGATGGTGTTGACCTGGCGCTTGAGGTGTACCTCGCGCTCGGAGACCGTCGCGATCTCGACCTGGCAGGCGCCGAGCCGCTCGTTGACGGCGCTCTCCTCACGAAAGCGCGTGTCCCTCATCTCGCGTGAGGTCGCCGAGGACTCCTCGTGCTCGTCCAACTCCGCGATAAGCCGCTCGATGGCGGCGGTGTGTTCCTCAAGGGCAGGTCGGTCCTTGGAAGTGCGCTCTGCAATATCGGCAAGGCGGCGATCCACCAGCGCCGACTCATTGTCGAGTGTCGTGAGCTGCTGCTCGATGCGCCCGACGTCCTCGAGAAGCGCGTCGTGCTCGCCCGTCACCGAGGCGACCTTCTGCGAGAGTTCCAGCGCGTCCTGCTGCGCGAGCGAGAGGGCTTCCTCAGCGGTTGCCGCGGTGGCCTCGGCTTCGCCCACGTGAGCGGTGAGCGCGCCGATGTCATCCACGAGTTCGTTGATGCGGCGCTTGCGCACCAGCACGCCTTCGGTGTCCGAGACCTGTGTGCCGAGCGTGAGCTTGCCGTTCGGCCAGGCGACAGCGCCGTCAGGCGTCGCGAAACGAGCGCCGGTCGTGTCGGCCGCTGAAGCCTTCAGCGCGTCTTCGATCGTATCGACGATGTAGACGTCGCCGAGCAACGCCTCGATTGCCGAGCGCGACTCAGGTGCGCACTCGAGCATGTCGAACAGGCGGCTACCGGTCTTCGGGCGGCCGTTCATCAGCGAACGGGCGCTCGCGACGGGGATGAGCGAAATCTCGCCCTCGGTGTGTCCGGTTACCGCAGCGGCGACCACCGCGGCCGCGTCCGCGTCCTTCACGAGGAGGCCGAATAGGTCGGCGCCAAGAAGACGTTCCGTAAGCCCCTCGAGCTGCTCCGGTGCGCGCAAAGCCTCCGCGACCGGGCCGATGAATCCGGGTAGCTCCTTCTCGCGGCTGATGGCGTACGCGAGCGCGGGAGAGGCGGCCGCGAAGGCGCGGTCGTCCTCTTCGAGGCCTCGCATCTCCGCGCGTGCCGCCGAGAGCGCCTCCCGGCGCGACTCGAGTTCGCGACGACGCGTGTCGAGCACCCGGACGCGCTTGTCGACGTCGGAGTCCGCCAGCGCCAGGTCGCGCTTCAACTTGCCGAGCTGAGCGTCGAGGTTCTCGAGGCGTGAACGACGTGCCGACAGAGTCGCGTGTGCGGCCTGTCGCTGCTCGCGTACCTGCTCGGCACGGGAGCCGAGGAGTTCTTCTTCCAAGGTCGCCGCGGCGAGTGCCTGCTCGGCCTTGCCGAGGGCGATGCGGCTGTCCTCCAGCTGCTTGCGCGTGCGTCGAATCTCCGCAGCGATCCGCGCCAGGTCTTCGTCGGCGGCGATGCGCGCCTTGCGGGTTCCCTCCGCGTCCCTGCGTACCTCGCCGAGCTGGCCGTAGAGCGCCTTCAGACGCGAGTCGGTCTCGGTCCGCTCGGCGGTCAGCCTCGCGAGCTCGCCGGTTCGCTGCGCGGCCCGGGTCTCGGACTGATGCAGCTTGCCGCGCAGGTCGGACAGGCGGCTGACGAGGTTCTTGCCCTTCTCCTCGAGCAGCAGCAGCCCGGCGTCGAGGCGCTCGAGAATCGACTGCATGCGTCGTCTCTGCTCGGACAAGTCGCCGACGAACAGGCCCTTCTCCTCGAGCATCGACTGGAACTTCTCGAGTTCGTGCTCCTTCTCGGCCAACCGGAAGCGCGACAGCTCGATCTCGGCATCGGCCTCCCGCTCGCGCTTGCCGATGACCTCCCAGGTTCCCTGCAGTGCGCGCAGGTCGTCGACCGCGAGCGCGACGTCCAAGTCCCGCAAGCGAGCTACGAGTCCCGAGTGAGTCGAGGCGCGGTCGGCCTGGCGCTGGAGCGGTCGCAACTGACGGTCGATCTCGACGGTGATGTCCCGGGCCCGCTCGAGATGCGCGTCGAGTCCCGTGAGCTTGCGAACCGCGCGCTCCTTGCGCTTCTTGTGCTTGAGAACGCCGGCCGCTTCTTCGATCAGCGCGCGTCGGTCCTCAGGGCGGGAGTTCAGGACCTCGTCGAGACGGCCCTGGCTGATGATCGAGTGCGTGTCGCGGCCAAGGCCCGAGTCGTGGAGCAGGTCCTGGATGTCCATGAGGCGAGCGGGAGCCTGGTTGATCAGGTACTCGCTCTCGCCGGAGCGGTACATGCGACGCGAGATCGTGACCTCGGTGAACTCCAGAGGAAGTGTTCCATCCGAGTTGTCGAGTACGAGGTCTACTTCGGCGACACCGACAGGCTGGCGTGCCGAGGAACCGGCGAAGATGACGTCTTCCATCGCCTGGCCGCGCAGCGACTTCGCGCTCTGTTCGCCGAGCACCCACAAGACGGCGTCCGAGATGTTCGACTTTCCCGAGCCGTTGGGGCCGACGACGACGGTTACACCCGGTTCGAGCGAGAGGTTGCTGCGGTCGGCGAAGGACTTGAAGCCCTTGAGTATGAGCGAAGTGAGGTGCACGTTCCCCCTCGGAAACAGCAGGTCGAAATGAGGTCGAATACGAGGCGTGAAGCGTCGGTCAGTGTAGCACAGGAGGGCACGAAAACGCCTCGCCCGCTAAGCCCTCAGCATGTCCAAAGCGACTGCCGCGGCGGCGGCCTCAGCCTCTCGTTTGCTGCGCCCGACGCCGGTCCCAACGACTTCGCCACCGACTTCCACAACAGCGGTGAAAGACCGGTCGTGAGGCGGACCGTGATGGTCTGTGATCCGGTAGGTCACGGAGTTGCCCGCAGCCTGAACGAGCTCCTGCAGCACCGACTTGGGGTTTGCCGGCGAATCCGCAACGTCCTCACTGATCAGTGGCCCGAGCGTGCCGAGCACCCAGCGGCGAGCGGCGTCGATGCCGGCGTCCAAGTACAGGGCCGCGCTCACGGCCTCGTAGACGTCCTCGAGAGCCGACACCCTCCCCCGGCCACCGGACCGGATCTCGCTCTCTCCCAAGATGAGCACACCCTCAAGCCCGGTGGATTGAGCGACCGACGCGAGGACGGGACCCGCAACAAGCGAGATGCGGATGCGGGTCATCCCACCTTCGGACATCCGAGGGAAGCGCGTGAAGATCTCCTCGTCGACTACTGCGGTGATCACCGAGTCGCCGAGAAACTCCAGGCGCTCGAAGGACTGAGTGACCGTGTCGTTGACTGCTGAAGGGTGCGTGATCGCCTTCTGCAGCAGCGCCTTGTCGGCGAAGACGTGTCCCAGGATGCTCTCAGCGAGGGCGACTTTCTCTTCAGTGCTCAGCGTCAAAGACTCCCCCACGGGCTCTACGCCTTGGTGAAGACGAGGGTGGCGTTATGGCCGCCGAACCCGAACGAGTTACTCATCACGGCGTCGAGCTCGACCGCGCGCGCCGTGAGGGGCACGTAGTCGAGGTCGCATTCGGGATCAGGGTCGGTCAGGTTGATTGTCGGCGGCACGAGCCCGTTCTCGAGTGCCAGAACGCACGCGGCTGCTTCAGCCGCGCCGGCCCCGCCGAGCATGTGGCCCATCATCGACTTGGTGCTCGAAACGAGCGGTGTGTCAGCACCGAAGACCTTCTTGATCGCGTTCGTCTCGGCGAGGTCACCTACGGGAGTCGAGGTTCCGTGCGCGTTGACGTAGCCGATGTCTGAGGTGCCGAGGCCGGCCTTGGCGAGGGCCATCTCCATGGATCGCATCGCTCCGCTGCCATCGGGAGCAGGTGCGGTGATGTGGTAGGCGTCGGCGGAGGCGCCGTACCCCGTGAGCTCCGCACGAATGCGGGCACCACGCGCCTTCGCGTGCTCGTACTCCTCGAGAACCAGGACTGCGCCGCCCTCGGCGATCACGAAGCCGTCGCGAGACAGCGTCCACGGGCGCGACGCGCCCTGCGGATCGTCGTTGCGGGTCGACAGCGCGCGAGAAGCGCAGAACCCCGCAACGCCGAGAGGGGTTACACCGGCGTCGAAGCCGCCGGCGACCACCACGTCAGCGTCTCCTCGGCGAATCGCCTCGAACCCCTCGCCGAGCGAGTGGTTCCCCGTCGCGCATGCGGAGACCGGCGCGTAGTTGATTCCCTTGAGCCCGTACCGGATGGATACCTGCCCTGCAGCAAGGTCCACGATCATCATCGGCACGAGGAAGGGACTGATCCGGGAAGGACCACGCTCGAGCAGGATCTCCTTCTGCTCCTCCATCGTGCCGAGCCCGCCGATGCCCGAACCGATGATGCAGCCGGCCCTGGGGGCAAGTTCTTCGGAGACGTTCTCGAGTCCTGCGTCGACCATCGCCTCGGCAGCAGCGACCATGGCGAACTGCTGGAATCGCGACATACGCCGCGCTTCCTTCTTGTCGATCACGTCGCCGGGATCGAAGTCCTTGATGTATCCGGCGAAACGCGTCGGGTACTCCGACGCGTCGAAGTGCTCGATCTCACTGATACCGCTGCGCCCGTTGATGAGCGAGTCCCACATAGCCTCGACGCCCACACCCGTGCAGGTGACGACTCCCATGCCGGTTACGGCGACTCGTCGCATCTAGGCCTCCCCTTTCGCCGCGTGCCACTCGGCTACGAGGCGCTCCATAAGACTGGCCACGTCGGGAACGTCGTTGATTCGAGCTGCGGCCGAACCGGAGAAGACGAGACCCTGCTCCACATCGCCGCCCGCCGTCATCTCAAGCTCCCGCATGATGCAGTACTCCTTGTGGCACTCCTTCAGACATGACAGGCACTTCTCGATCCGCGGATAGTCCCCACGCTGCGTGCGTTCCCAGAACGGGTTCTTGAGCGCACGGCCGGGAAGCCCGACGGGGCTCTTGACCAGCACGACGTCCTGCGGCGTGGCGTTCACATACATCTGCTTGAAGGCCTCAGGTGCCGAGGACTCGACGGTCGCAGCGAAACGCGTTCCCATCTGGACGCCGGCCGCTCCCATGTCGAGCACCTGGGCGATATCGGCGCCGGTGACGACGCCGCCGGCGCCGATGACCGGAATGCTGACTGCGTCGAGTATCTCGGGCAGCAGCTCGCGCATCGGCCTGTCTGTGCCCAAGTGGCCGCCTGCTTCGACGCCCTCGAGGACGACCGCGGCCGCACCGAAGCGCTCTGCCAGCTTGGCCACACGCGGCGAGCCGACGATGGGCACTACCGGGACGTCAAACTCCTTGCCCCACTGAAAGACGTCGCGAGAGAATCCCGCGCCCGCCACCACGAGGTCGACGCCCTCGCCCATAGCCGTCTGCACGAGCTCTTTGAACGCGCGTATGGCGACCATGATGTTCACGCCGATGATGCCTGATGTAGCTGCTCGCGCCTTGGCGATCTCGTCCTTGAGCTCATCGACGCTGAGTCCGCTACCGGCGATGAGGCCCACTCCCCCGGCCTCTGCCACGGCAGCAGCCAAAGGCGAGAGGGAGATGCGAACCGCCATGCCGCCCTGCACGATCGGCAGGCGAGCGGTGTGTTGTCCAATGGTCAGGGAGGGCATTTCCACGGAAGGGTCTCGCCTTTCGGTCGTGAAGCCACACCCATGCGGCCCGACGGCACACGTGCCGAGCGGGCCGCATGGACTGAATGCGGCGCTAGTTCTTCTCGATATAGTTAACGGCGTCGCCGACGCTCTTGATGTTCTCGGCCTCCTCATCAGGGATGGAGATGCCGAACTCCTCCTCCAACGCCATGACGAGCTCGACGATATCGAGCGAGTCGGCACCGAGGTCATCGATGAAAGAAGCATCCTCGGTCACGACGTCTTCGTCGACGTTCAACTGCTCGACGATCACACCGCGGACCTTGTCCAAAATCTCATCACGCTCCATGCACAAACACCTCCCTTCCCCCTTGCGGGTGTTGCTGCCCAACGGGCTCTCATGCCCGTGAAAGCGCTGCTATGCGAAGGTCATACCTCCGTCTACGGCCAGGACCTGGCCGGTGATGTATCGAGCATCGTCACTAGCGAGAAATGACACGGCGGCGGCCACATCGTCAACTGAGCCGAAGGATCCCATTGCGATCTGAGCACGCGTAGCTTCGCAGATCTGCTCGGACAACTTAGCCGTCATGTCGGTTTCAATGAATCCGGGGGCCACTGCGTTCGCGCGCACTCCACGCCCGGCAAGCTCGCGCGCGACCGACTTGGTGAGCCCGATCACCCCGGCTTTGGCCGCGGAGTAGTTGACCTGACCGGCATTACCGGTGATGCCCACAACAGAGGCGATGTTGACGATCGCGCCGTGCCGCTGCTTCATCATCACTTTGCCGGCGGCGCGTGTCATGTAGAAGACGCCTGATAGGTTGGTGTTTATGACTGCTTGCCAGTCCTC
>DATHUB010000400.1:0-2769 GCA_035462695.1 Coriobacteriia bacterium
ACTCTTGCCCGCCTGACGAGCGGGCATCTGCAGCAAGACCTCGCGCGCCTCCCAGGGGGCGCGCTGGATCGCCCGGCGGACCTCTGCGTCACCGGCACTTGGATCGCTAGGGCGGTCGAGCTCAAGTGCCAGTGCGGCATAGGCCTCCGAACCGACGATGTGCTTAGTCTGGTGGACATCCGCCAAGGGATGCGTGTACGCGCTCGCAGCCGCAGACCCCGCGGAGCGGGCGGCGGCAGCCGCTGCGGGATCGCCGACCTCCCGCGCAGCGGCGTGCGCCGCCATGGCAAGGGAGCGCAACCGAGCCGCGCGCTTGCCGCCGCCGGCGAACTCCCGAATGCCTTCAATCGCCGCACGGGGCCGCGAATCCGAACCGGCGCGCGCCTCATACACCGAAAGCGCCCTCTCAGCGCAATCCGCGGCCCAGCCCCCGATGGCTCTGAGGGACTCCAGGCTCAGCGTGAAGTACCGGGACTCACAGTCCGCCATTCTTCTCCTCGCTTGCGCGCTCTCGTTGATCCGCATGTTAGCCGGGGGATGCGGCCCCGACGAGCACCAGCACCAGCGCAGCATAGTTAAGTGCCACTGTGATCCAGAAGGCGATCTGAAACGACAACTTGATGGTCTTATGCCTGAAGACCCGTTGCGCTACCAACGCACCCGGCCAGCCGCCCACAAGGGCGAGCAGGTGAAGAGCCGACTCCTCCGTCCGGAACTTGCCCCTTTGTGCCGCGCGTTTGTCGAGCCCGTACGCCGCATAAAGGACTGCACTCATGACGACATAGCCGACAGAAAGCCAAAGCGCCAGCGCCTGGTCGACAAAGAGCCCTGCCACAAGGGTGGTTCCCAACACTGACAACGGCACGAGAAGTGACGCGCGGCCGGGGGCGAGGGGTCGAGGAGTCCCGTCGGCGAAACTCGAAGTGCCCGGCCGGCCGGGATTGGAGGTCACGGGTCCCATGAAGTCCACGTGTCTGGCGCGCAGGCGGCCGCGCTCGTCGCGGTCCGACTCATACGTCAGGAGATCCAAGGCCATCGGGCGGCGCTTGTCACGCGGAAACTCACTGACGTGCACGAAGACTCGCGTGTCTCCGCCGAGAGGGGTTATGAACCCGAAGCCGCGATCGTCATTCCATTCTGTCAGGCGGCCTTGCTCCGGCATCCGGCCTCCCCTCTCGCCAACGGTCTTGCACATCGGCGGACGCATCATGCTCCGAGGTCACTCTACCTTGTGGCGTACTGCTCGATGCCCTCGTCTGAGGGTCACTGTGCGCCGGGAGGCCCCAATCGAGTGGCGGTGCGCCCGGCCAGGCCGAGGCGTCGGGAACAATCCCGCAATTGGCCTGCCGGTGGGTCCCATTCAGCTCGGGCGAGGGCCCTACGGCGTCAGATTCCGAAGCTCATCACCGCTCGACAGGATCTCTGAGAAGCGACCGACAAGACGAGCAGCCGGTGCACCATCGACGATGTCGTGATTGAACGAAAACGTGAGGCAGAGGTGTTCTCTCTCCAGTAGGGCTCCGTCGACCAGCGCGGGACGCTTCGCGATTGAACCTACGGCAACCGTGATGGTCGAACTGGAGAGCGGCACGAGCCACATGGGTCCCGAACCGAACATACCGACAGCCGTGACGCCCACGACTCCGTACTGCATCCAGACGCCCACTTCGCGATACGCAAGCCTGGTCATGGTCCGAAACAGGAATCCGGGAACGAAGCGGGTCCAGGCCGTCCCCATCGCCGAGCCGATGGGCTCGTCCGTCCGACGCTGGGCGGCCCTCAGCTCGGCGTTGACTTCGCGATAGGTCTTCTTGTTGATTGCCTGGATCGCCACTGGCTCGGGGACGCTCTCGCCATCGACCTCGCGTTCGAAGGCAACGCTGATCGTCACATCCTCAAGCACGATCAGCCGCCGTCCTTTGCGAAATGAGTTCAGCTCGGGGAAATCGTCGAGCGCCCGAGCGACGCACGTCGCGACATAGGCGGTGAGCGACAGAACCTCGCCGGTGCTCGCGCGGTGTTCCGCGAGGATCTCTCTGGGCCGGGTGATGTCGACCTCGGTCACCAGGTGGATGGTGCTGCTCTCGCGAGCAACCGCTGAGTTAGCGGCGACCATCTGCCGGTTGGTACCGAACGGTTCGATCCGATAGCCCAAGCGTTCACTCATCAGCTGCTCTCCTGGAAGGGACCTTCGCCTGTCGAGCGTTGAGGCGCATGAGCAGCGCCCAACGATCTCATGGTAGCCGAGCGGGACCGAGGCCAGCCCGGGAGTCGGTCGCGCTGCCAACGGCACTCGAGCTTGCCCGCCTCCAGCGCCTCGGACTCAGGCGCCGCCAGACGCACCGCTCGGATTGCATAGAACGGTGCGCCAAGGCCGATCGTCGTCAGGGTAGCTCGCGAAGAATAGCGGCAGCACGTGCTCGGCGCAGTAGCCCAAGCGGCCCGTAGGTGGTGAGTGGGCGCGTCGAGCAGGCCGCCGCGATGAATCGCCACAAATCGAGGGTCCCTGCGACCCGCGTACTGACTCATCAGGCCCCCTGGCGGCTCGTTTGTCGGTCCAAGACGGACACCCTCACGTCGGTGCACGGAACGTCGACAACGACCTGAGGTGTCCGCCCGGCTTGGAGTATGCTCCACAGATGGGCTTTCAACATGTCGAATGCCGTCTGGAAGAGAGGGCGGGCATGGGCATCGCTGACTTGGTGCGGGCTCCTCGGATCGACGGGTGGGCCGTCGTTGTGACGGGTGCTGGGCGTGGAGTTGGATTTG
>DATHUB010000401.1:0-1925 GCA_035462695.1 Coriobacteriia bacterium
TCTCCTGCGCATGGCCGGCGTCTCCGCGGGCGGTGTCCTCGGCGGCCTCCTGCCCCTCGCGTTCGGCGGATCGGAGACGAGCGCGTACCAGTGGACGATGATCGTTGGCTCTGTGGTGATGGCCGTTGGTCTCGTGCCGATGGCTTTCGTGCGCGAGCAGACGCCGGGAATCAGGGGCTTCTGGCGTGTCTCTCTGCACACCGGGAAGGACTTCGCCGCCTGGAGCCATCTGGCACGGCTCGCCGTGCCGCAGTCGTTCCTTGTCATGGCGGGAGCGATGACGGGGCCCTTCGTACCTCTGTACCTCAGGCAGACGCTCGGCGCGTCGGTACAGCAGATCGGCCTCATCCAGGGTTCGGGTGCTCTGCTCGTTGGGCTCGCGGCACTGGCGACCCCCGTCATCCGTCGCAAGTTCGGAGTCGGACGTGGCGTCACGATGCTTCAGGTCGGGGCCGTGCCCTTGCTGATGGCCGTCCCCTACGTTGGAGGGCTCGTCTACGGCGTTCTGCTGATGTTCACCCGCTCAACCCTGATGGGCGTAGGGGCGCCGCTCTACAGCGAGTTGTCGATGGAGGGCGTCACGGCTCGGGACAAGCCGCTTGTCGGCGGCGGACTGCTCTTCGCGCTCAGCATCACGGGGTTTTTCGGCAACGTGATCGGCGGCCGTCTGATGGAAGTCTCGTACACCGCGCCCTATGTCCCCGCGGCTGCGCTCTACGCCGTGGGCACCGCGCTCACGTGGGCGATCTGGGTGCGCCTGCCGCGACGCAGGGAAGCAGCTCTGTACCAGCGCGGTTTCGAGGCGGTTCCCGAGGCGGCGTAGGCGCTCAGCCGAGCTTGCAGACCCCGTGTTCCGCCTCCGGCTGCATCTCGATTGCGCCTGTGGGGCACACCTCGGCGCAGATGCCGCAGCCCTTGCAGTGGTCGAGGTCGAAAACGGGTCCAACACCACGGGAGACGCAGGCGTCAGGGCAGTAGACCCAGCACAGCTGACAGGTCACCTTGCCTTGCTTCACCGCTGAGCACTTCTCGGCGATCACGAGAACGGGGCGTTTCGAGCGCCAGTCACCGGTGCGGCCAGCCTCGCCGGCACTCGGTTTGGACATGGCTATGTCGTGACGCTCGACCATCGTTTCCCTTTCGCTGCTCTCGCCCCAAGCCTACTACAGGATGCCGCCAGCCTTCACCTCAATCCGTCGTGCTTCATCGTCAGCTCGGCCAGCAGCGGTCGATGATCGGATGCCCATGAGCGAATCGCAACCAGCGACTCTAGGCTCCAGTGCGTGCTGAAGCCGATGTGGTCGAGCGCCCTGAACGGCAGAGGGCTCGGATAGGTGGGCGGTACCTCGGCTGGAAACCGAAGCAGCGCCTGGAGCGGCTCCAGCTCCGACAGACCGCAGTTGAAGTCACCGGCTACAACCAGCGGCTGATCGCGCGGCAGCTCCGTGGCCAGGAGCTTGATCTGGTTCGTGCGAGTGGCCCTGTCAAGGCTGAGATGGGTCGTTGCGAAAGCGAAGCGCACTCCCCCCGCCTGAAGCTCGACGATCATGCACCCTCGGCGTTCGCGGCGACCGCCGAGGTCTATGAAGCGGACTGACTCGATCGGAAGACGCGACAGCAGCGCGTTCCCCGATTCCCGGCCAAGCACACGGCCGAGGCCGTGAAACCGCGGAACCATGCCTGTTAGCTCGGCGAGCAACGAAGGCTGGTCGAAGTGCTTGGGAACACGCCAGACCTCGGCTAATGCAGCCACATCGCAGTCGACGCCAGAGATCACGCGGGCGACTCTGCCCGTCGAGATGATGCCGCCGATGCCTTGGGCGTGGCGGATGTTGTAGCAGAGAACGCGTAGACGCACTCCGTCGATCACCGCGACCGCCTGTGACTACTTCGACTTGTTGTTCATCGAGAGATAGATGGCGACA
>DATHUB010000402.1:0-2155 GCA_035462695.1 Coriobacteriia bacterium
ATTTGCAGGCATGACACATTCGTGCTCAGATCCGCCCTGGCCGAACTACGGATGGGTGTCGCGATCCGGAGATCGTTGAGGCGCACGCCCTCGCCCTGGCTGTGGGGGACCGTCGCGCCGGCATCATCCGGCAGACGCCCGAAGGGTAAGGCAGCCGCGGTTCTTACGCTCTACCTGAGTCGCGGCCGCCGCGGCCAACGCACGTGTCACGGCAGCTTCGTCGTGGCAGCGGCGGGTCCGTTGAGCCACTGGACGCCATCGCTCGCCGCCCGGTGCGGCTCTACGACCTCCGTGCGGCGCACGCGAGTCACCTTCGGTGTTCCCCTTGCCGCACACAATGCGCGTTACACGAAGTAGGGCGTCAGCTCGTAGATGGAACGATCTGGGCCGCCTGCGCAACGTCATGCGCAAGTGGGATCTCCCCCACCATGGCGTACGCCAAGCGCACGCGATCAGGATGGTGGTCCGCAACTAAGTCGGTGAAGTAGGCAGCATCGTCGTCGGGCCTGGGCATCGGCCTGGAAGCACCGAGCGGCGCTACGGGAGCCGGCGAAGTCGCGCGGCTGGCTGCTGACGATCACTGCCAACGAGGCGCGCCGAGCGCTGCGTCGGCGTCGACTGCGCAGATGGTTGCCCTTGGGGCATGAGGCAGAGGCGCTGCCGGCCAAGACAGTCACAGACCGTGAGAGCCGGCTTGACCTGATCGCCGCCATGCAGCGACTGAGCGCTCGTGACCGCCAAATCCTCGCGCTCCGCTACGCGTTGGGTGAGACGTCGGCCGTGCAGCAGGCTCAGGAACCGTCCCGTCCCGTGCTGCGTGTGGCGCTGGCCGGCGCCACCATCGCGGCCGCCGTGGTCATCACGCTGGCTGCGATCCAGCTCCCGACCCTAGCCCCATCGATGGGGTTCGGGCCTGACCTGACCGAGGAACCTTCGCCCTCACAATCGCCGGCCGACCCCACTCCGCAACCGTCGCCCTCACCATCGCTGACCGGCACTCCGGACCGGGCGCTCCCGCCGCCTGACGCAGCTGTTCTACGCGAGCTTGCCGCGCGCTTCATGCTCGACGACCCGCCGCAGGACGCCCAGTTTGAGCGCTACATCTCGCCCGAGGAGTACGCAGCCGTCATGGTGCCGTGCCTGACGGAGCAGGGCATTCCGGCGCATCCGCTGCCCGATGGTGGTGTCGGATACGGCGACTGGCCAGAGGAGCAGTGGCTGCTGCAAGCGGAGGCCGCGTACCGCTGCAACGTCCGCTTCCCCACCGATCCGATGTTCGAGGAGCCGCTGAGCGAGGACCAGTTGCGTCGCCTGTACAGCTATCTGGTGGATGACCTGACGCCATGCCTGGAGAACGAGGGCTACGCGACCACCACACCCCCGACGGTCGAGGTGTTCATCGAAACGTATCCGGTTGGCGGCGCGTGGAGTCCCTGGCCGGCGAATGACCCTCGACTGCACGAGGAAGAAGACTGGTATCGACTGAACGAGGCCTGTCCACAGGCTCCCTCCCTTGAGTATCTGTACGGCGATGCCGTCAGCCCATAACGGATCCCAGGAGTGAATGACTGCTCGGCGTAGTCGTAGCGGTACTGATCCGCGTCGTTGCCCAGGAACCACTAGTCGGTTGTGCCGACGCCTAGTGGTTCCTGCGAGTGCGCCAACGCAGCCTCGGCGGCAGGCCACCTCAGCTCGAGTGAGCGCCTCACCGGCAGCACGCGTCCCGCGTGACGCCGGAGAAAAGTCACGCATCCCATCCTTGCAGTGGGCGAACGCTGGCAGCCCTCATCCGAGCGTAATCATCACCGCTCATCTCCCCGTGCTGCCGAACTCAAGACCATCGGAGACCGGCAGGAAGTGTTGCTCAAGTCATGACGACAGTAGAGTGAAGGAGGTTGGCATGGATGCAGGAGGACACGGCATGTCAGCGTGGGCAGCTGCGGCGGCCGATCGGCGACGCGGAGTGAGCGGCATCAGTCGGCGGGCGTTGGAACGCCAACTATTATCCCCTACCATCGCCGCATGAAACGTGTTCGACCCGACCCTGCTGAGCTCCAGCGCGCCGAAGACGCGATACGCCGTCTGTGGGAGGAGGGCTGCCCGGTGGCACAAGACGCACCCGCCACTGCCAGGGTGGCTCTCCGTCGCTGGTACT
>DATHUB010000403.1:0-13822 GCA_035462695.1 Coriobacteriia bacterium
CCGACCGATCTCCGCGCCCACGCCGACGGCGATTCCCGCTAGCGCGATCACGGCGCCCGCCAAGCCTCTCCACCGGAAGGGCTCCAAGCCGTGCCCAACGGCGAAGAACATCGTCAACAGCGGACCCAGGGACAGAATCACCATGAGCAGACTGGCCGGCATCGACTGGATGCCCCAGTAGAGCAAGGCATAGCTCGCACCGATGCCCAGCGCGCCGTACAGCACTGCGCCAAGAAGCGCTCGGCCCCTGGGCAGGGCAGCCCGCCTGGCCAGAAGGATGACCCAGAAGATGGCCGCGGCGCCAAGAGAACGGGCGGCCGCTCCCCAGAATGGAGGCAGCTCAAGGCTGCTGATACGCACGGCAACCGCGTTGCTGCCTCCAATGAAGACCAGCGCGACAAACGCCGCCAGCGTCGCCTTATCGACCGGCGTGCCGGTGGTGGATGCCGCCTCACCGTTCTCGGACAAGCCAATCACCTCGGATACGCAGTTCATCCCCGCGCGCAGGCGGCGCAGACTGCCGTCCTACCGCCCGTAGCGAAGGCGAGGGAATGTAAGCTTGAAAGTCGAACCCACGCCTACTTCAGAGCCTGCCGAGACACTCCCGCCGTTCCTCTCGGCCACGTGACGAACGAGCGCCAATCCGAGGCCGGTGCCTCCGATGTCGCGAGAGCGCCCCTCATCCACCCGGTAGAAGCGCTCGAAGATGCGCGACAGGTGTTCAGGTGAGATGCCTTGGCCGGTGTCGGCCACGGTGATCGTCACATCACTCTCCGACACCGTCACGGTCGTGAGAATCGACCCCGTCTCGGTGTAGTTGATGGCGTTCTCCAGAAGGTTGTCCAACGCCACGGCCACGTCGGTCGGGTCGGCCGCGACGAACACGTCGGTGTCAGCGACAGCGGCGTAGTCAACGTCTAGCGCCAAACCCTTCCTGCTTGCCGCCGGGCGATGGCAGACGACCGCGTTGTCCACGGCCACACGGACGTCGGCCATTGAATCCGCCGCCGGCAGTGATTCCAGGCGCGACAGGTCGAGCAGGTCGTTCACCAACCTCTGCAGCCGATCGACTTCGCCTGCGATCTGTCGGGAGAACGCAGCCGCGCTCTCGTCGTCGCCATCCGATGCAGCCATCGCGGAGGACTCCGCAAGCAGCTTGATACCGGCCACCGGCGTCTTCAGCTCATGGCTCGCGTTTGCCACGAACTCGCGCCGGACGCGGTCAAGCCGGCTGCGCTCCGTGATGTCAGCGATCACCACGACGGATCTCTTGGCCATTTGAGCCGACACCAGCGGCGCCACGAGTACGCGCCACGCCGACCCGGTCGGATCCGGTTCGAGGTCGATGCCCCCCGGCGTAGGCGTTGCGAGCTGATCACGGATTGCGGCTCTCAAGGCAGCTGGCAGCGCAACATTGGGCAGGGTGAACCCCTCGATGGACGGGCCGCTCGACGGCAGCAGCCCCCGCGCCGCGCGATTGGCGAGGACGATCTGCTCGTCGTCGACCACCAGCACCGCGTCCGTGAGCCCGTCCAAGGCCGCTCTGAGCGTTCGCTGCTCGGTGGCAAGCGCCTCGAGGCGCGATTTCATCTGGTCCTGCAAGGTCGAAAGCGAGTCTGCAAGTTCTTCCAGATCGGCCGGCACCTCGGGGATGGGGGCCGATAGGTTGCCGTCAGCCATCTGCCTAGACGCGAGAGAGAGCTCCTCAACGGGCCGGGCCGCTGAACGTGTAACACGCCAAGCGATGATGACGGCCACCGCGAGCGCGCCAGCGAGCAACAGAAGTCCGACTCGTCGCAGACTCGCTGCGATGCG
Organism: Coriobacteriia bacterium; assembly: GCA_035462695.1. Lineage (GTDB taxonomy): Bacteria > Actinomycetota > Coriobacteriia > Anaerosomatales > PHET01 > DATHUB01. The sequence continues at coordinate 1,816 of DATHUB010000403.1, forward strand.
GCGCACGTCCTCCAGCGACTGTGCGACCCGTACCGCCACGCGCTCGCCCTCGAGTGAGCCGGGCACCGCAACGTAGATCTGCTCGTAGCCCTCCGTGGCCGAGGTTCGCCTGTCGACCCCAGCCTCGCCGGCGAGAGCATCTTGGACCTCCGGCCGACCCGAGTGGTTCTCCATGGAGTCTGGATCGTAGTCGGAATCGGCGAGCACGGTGCCGTCTGATGCCACGACGGTCAGACGCAGGTCCGTCCTGGCAACGAGTTGCTTGGCAATCTGCTGTGGCTGCTGATCGGACTCGGCGACAACGAGCGCCGCGGACTGAGCGACAGCCATCAGGTTCCGCTCTTGCTGCGCGACGACGGCGTTCGTGAGCGGTCCCGACAACGAGTAGAGCCACGCGCCTGCAAGAACGATCGCCACCAGGACGTAGCCGGCGATCATCCGCGCGAACGTCGAGTTCAGCAGACGCGGCGACTGGGTCATTCGGCCACCGCCTCATCCTTCTCGACGACCTCGAAGCGGTAACCCATACCGTGCACGGTGTGAATGTAGAGAAACCGTGACGGATCTTCGACGGCCTGTCGCAGTCGGCGGATGTGGACATCGATCGTGCGCGACGACGTCATGTGCTCGTAGCCCCACACCTTCTCCGCAAGCATCTGCCGCGTGCACAGCCGGCCCTCGTTACGTGCGAGCGTCAGCAGGAGTTGGAACTCCTTCAGGCGCAGAGACACAGGGCGCCCGGCGACAGTGACCTTGAAGCTCTTCGGGTCGATCACCAAGTCGCCGGCGTCAATCGTCACGTCCGCAGACAGTGTCTCGCGCTGTCGAACGCGCCTCAGGTTCGCCCTGACTCTCGCGAGTAGCTCCTCAATCGAAAAGGGCTTCGTGATGTAGTCGTCTGCGCCGGCATCCAGGCCACGGACTTTGTCGCGCTCCTGATCGAGCGCGGTGACCATGATGATCGCCATCTCCTTGTCGGAGCTGCGAAGGCGCTCGGCAATCTGATAGCCGTCTATCCCAGGAAGCATGAGGTCGAGTAGCACCAGGTCGGGACACGTCTCCTCCGCGATGGTCAACGCCTCCGAGCCATCACCTGCGCTGGCGACCTCGAAGCCCGCGCGCTTCAGCGCGTACGCGACTGTCTGCCTGATGATGGGGTCGTCCTCTACTACAAGGATCGATGACACGAGACGCTCACACCCGTTCTGTTCGCAGGTTCGCGGTCATTGTATGCGCCCAGAGCCGCGTTGATACCCGATTTCACAATCGTTTTACATTCGTGTTTCAGAGTTTACATCGGTGCAACCACTCGGCCCGTCTCCCCCACCTAGCATGTGCTGCGAGGACGCGATAGCGCGTCGAAATCAGCGGGAAGCATCAGGTGAATGGGAGATTACGTGAAACCATTGAAGTGGCTCTCCTTAGCGCTCGTGCTCGTCAGCGCAGTCGCGCTCGTCGGCTGTGGCGGTTCAGGCGGCACGGGAACTGACGCCGAGCAGACCGGTTCGATCACCGTGCAGGGATCTGACACGATGGTGAATCTGGCTCAGGCATGGGCCGAGGCGTATCAGGCCGAGAACGCCGGCGTGAGCATATCGGTGACCGGCGGCGGCTCGGGAACCGGGATCGCCTCGCTGATCAACGGCACCATCGATTTCGCCAACGCCTCACGTGAGATGAAGCCCGAAGAGACTGACCAAGCGAGTGGCGCTGGCGTCGAGCCCGTCGAGACGGAAGTCGCCAAGGATGGCATCGTCATTCTGGTGAACCCGGCCAACACGGTCGAAGACCTCACCATCGATCAGCTCGGCAAGATCTACCGGGGCGAGATCTTGAACTGGAAGGACGTCGGTGGAAGTGACAGGCCGATAGTGCTGCTGGGTCGAGACACGGCCTCTGGTACTTACGAGTACTTCAAAGAAGCAGTCGTCGGTGAGGATGCCGAGTACGCGAAGTCAATGAAGAACCTGCAGTCCAGCCAAGCCATCGTCGACGAGGTCGGTAAGAACCCTGACGCAATCGGGTACGTGGGCATCGGCTACGAGAATGCCTCGACCAAGCCGGTCGACGTCGAAGGTGTCGCCGCGTCGGTCGAGACGGTGCTCGACGGCAGCTATCCCCTCAGCCGTGGTCTCTTCGTCTACAGCAGCGGAGAGCCGGAGGGCGTGAAGAAGGCGTACCTGGAGTGGATCGTAGGTGCCGACGGCCAGAAGGTCGTTGAGGACCAGGGCTTCGTACCACTCGCCAAATAGCGGAGAGCCAGCACACATATGCGACAGCCTCCTGCATCTCAAAGCAAGACGCGGCGCGGCCGTCCGGGAATCTCCCGGACGGCCGACGCCGTCGTTCGGCGTCTCATCGCGCTCTCCGGTTTGGTCGCCATCCTCATACTCACCGGCATCTTCGTGTTTCTCGCACTCAACTCGGTCCAAGCGTTTCAAGAAGTCGGGCTCATTGCGATGCTGAAGGGCGCCGACTGGTATCCCACCTCTGACCCCGCCAGCTTCGGATTCCTCCCCTCCGAGGTCGGCTCGCTGTGGGTCACGTTCGTGGCTTTGCTGTTGTGCGTGCCCGTGGGTATCGGCTCGGCTATCTACCTTTCCGAGTTCACCCCCAGCGGGTTCAAGGAGTTCGCTAAGTCGATGGTCGAGCTCATGGCCGCCGTGCCCTCGGTCGTTCTAGGACTGCTGGGACTGGCCTTTGTCGTGCCGTGGGTGCGTACCGCCCTCGGGCTCTCCAGCGGCCTGACTGCGTTTTCTGCCGGTCTCGTGGTCGGTGTGCTCTGCTTGCCTACCATCATCTCGATTGCCGAGGACGCGTTGCACGCGGTGCCGGAATCACTGCGCCAAGGATCGCTCGCGCTCGGTAACACGCACTGGCAGACCACCTACAAGGTCGTGGTGCCGGCCGCCAGCTCAGGCATCTTCGCGGCCGTGATGCTCGGTCTCGGTCGTGCGATTGGCGAGACGATGGTCGTACTCATGCTCGCCGGCAACTCGGGCCTCATCATCCGCGATCCGTTCGACGCCGCGCGCACACTGACGGGAACCATCGCGGGCGAGATGGCCGAAGTCGTAAGAGGTGGACTGCACTTCTCGGTGCTCTTCGCGATGGCGCTCGTCTTGTTCGCCGTTACCTTCGTCGTGAACCTTGCGGCGGACTGGGTGCTCGAACGGCAGCGCCGCAGGTGGCGCCGATGAGACACGCGCAGCGCATCAGGCAGGCTCGGCTGGCCGAAGCGACGATGAAGCTCATTACGGGGGCCTGCCTGTTCGGCATGGTCGGACTCACCGTGTTCATTCTCGGCGCCATCATCTGGCGCGGAGCCCCCTCAATCTCTGCGGAGTTCATCTTCGCGATGCCGAAGGACAACATGACCGCAGGCGGCATCTGGCCCGCCATCGTCGGAACCTTCTGGCTGACCGTCGGAACCGCGATATTCGCCATCCCGATCGGCGTTTCCACAGGCATCTATCTCGCCGAGTACGCACAACGAGGACGTGTCACGCGCATCATCCGGCTCTCGATAGCGAACATGGCCGGCGTCCCCTCGATCGTCTATGGACTGTTCGGTCTCTCCGTGTTCGTTATGGTCTTGAAGTTCAACCAGTCCTTGCTCGCGGGCGCGCTCACACTCGCGTGCCTCACACTCCCCGTGATCATCACAGCGACGGAGGAGTCTCTGCGACAGGTGCCGAGCGACCTGAGGCAAGCCTCCCTCGCGCTGGGCGCGACCCGGCTCCGGACCATCCTGCGGGTGGTGCTGCCAGCGGCTGCTCCGGGCATCGTCACGGGTTCAGTACTCGGCCTGTCGCGCGCCGCGGGCGAGACCGCCCCGATCCTTGTGACGGCCGTCGCGTTCTCCGCGCCTTTGCCTCGCACGCCGTTCGACCGCGTCATGGCTCTCCCGTATCACCTGTACATCATGGCCACTCAAGCCGTGAAACCCGCACCGCACATCGTGTGGGGAACGGCCCTCGTACTCGTCGCCGGAGTGACAATCATGGGAGTGGCTGCCAGTGCCTGGCGCTCCCGTCAAAGGAGAAGGATCAGATGGTAGGCGTTGGAACGGGCGTATTCGACCTCAACGATGTCTCGGTCGCGTACGGCAAGGAGACAGCGATCGCAGGAGTATCGATGCACATCCCCAGCCGCGCGGTCACCGCGCTCATCGGGCCATCGGGATGCGGGAAGTCGACGCTGTTGCGCTGCCTGAATCGCATGAACGACGAGATCGGCGGCGTGACAGTGGGTGGCTCGATCAAGCTCGATGGCGCCGAGATCTACGGCAAGGATGTGGACGCCGTCGAGCTACGTACCCGAGTCGGCATGGTCTTTCAGCGCCCCAACCCGTTCCCGATGTCGATCTACGACAACGTCGTGTACGGCCCTAAGACGCTGGGCGTGCGCAAAAGGGCCGAACTCGATGAGATCGTGGAGAGCTCCCTGACGGACGCCGCGCTGTGGACTGAGGTCAAGGGGTCGCTCAAGAAGCACGCGTTTGAGCTCTCAGGAGGCCAGCAGCAGAGGCTTTGCATCGCCCGTGCCCTGGCAACCAGTCCTGAGGTACTCCTGATGGACGAGCCGGCTTCGGCTCTGGACCCAATCTCGAGCCAGCAGATCGAAGACACCATCGCCGACCTCAAGGAGCACATCACGATCGTCATCGTGACTCACAACATGCAACAGGCCGCCCGCATCTCGGATCAGACCGCGTTCATGCTGCGGGAATCGATGGATCGCCCGTCCGCGCTCGTCGAGGTCGGCGACACGAAGGTCATCTTCACGAACCCGACGGACAAGCGGACAGAGGCCTATATCACCGGACGATTCGGCTAGGAAACGCCTGGATCACGCAGGGGTGTCGGGCGCGCGGCTACTTCACTCTGACGTAGTCTGGGCTTCCGTATGTCTTGTAGTTGGTGGTGTCCGTGGCGTGGTATGCAACGAACTTCCAGTAACCCTTCGAGCTTGACTTCGTGAACTTGATGGGTGCCTTGTAGGCAGTCTCCGATTTGGACGAGTAGACATAGCTCGACGTGAACGACTTCACGTAGTGGTAGTCGCCATCGGTGCCCTTCTTGTAGGCACGAATCTTGACCTTGTTGGAGTTTCCGGTCGAGTGGTATGGCCGAATGAGACCCGTCGCGGTGTAAGTCTTGTTGAGATAGAGAGTCCACCAGGATGTCGCACGCGTCAGACTTGCGCGAGGAAGTACGGTGCGCTCCGCACTCATCTGCTCGATGTAGACCTCATTGTTGTCGCCGAAGAAGACGGCCTGATACGTCGTCTTGGCCTTGGGCTTCATCGTCCGAGAGAACCTGCCGTTCTCATCGGTGATTACGGGGTCAGGAAGAATGTCCCAATAGCCAGATGACCCCACGACGTAGCCGATGTAGACCTCTTGCCCCGGGATAGGATTGCCTTCCGTGTCGGTCAGGTAGCCGGATACAGGCGCCGAAGCGTAGTCCGAGGTCGACGGGGCTTCGAAGGAGAGCAGGGTCGGGGTCATCCCGCTGTCAGTGATGGTGTAGGAAAGCGTGTAGTCCCCAGACGGGTCCGTGCCATCTTCCAAGAAGGTGAACACGTCCAGATAGTACGTGCCGGTAGTGGTCACGGTATAGGTAAACACCTCGGGGTAGCTCCAGGGGTCTTCAGGCCCGGCCACCACGTTGTCGAAGTCAAAAAGCGATGCCGAGCCAATTCCGTAGAGGAGCGCCGTGAAGTCGGTGCCGCTGGTAGCCGTGAGGTTCACGCTCAGGCGTTGACCGGCGACAAGGTCGATCGCAAATACGTCGTCCGTCTCGGACAACGTTGCGTCGAGCGCGCCCACGATCGGACTGGCAGGGATCGGCACGCCGGGGATATCGTCGTCGAGATCGACCGCGCTGGCCGAGACCGACGCGGAGTTTTTCAGGTTCCCCGATGCGACCGCTCTCTGGGCCGCCGCCCACGAAGCTGTGTTAGCCGCGACAGACGGCTGCGCGATGGCCGGCGTACACAGAGCCAGGAACAGCAGGCAACTCAGAACCGCTTGTGAAGCTCTCTGCATCTGGGTTCCTTCCGAATGGTCAAGCCCTCGCGGATCAGACGCCGGACGGCGCCCCTCTGGATTCTGCAGGATGTTGCCAATAGTTGGAAGAGCGGCTGAGTGTTTCTTCCAGCATTGGGCGAACCAGCTCCGAGCGAAGACTCCAGCCAGACAAGGGCCCGGAAGGGTCAAACATGACAAGGATCGAGCGATGTTGCGAAGCCGCCCATACCCAAGCTATTGGAGGTCGTCCCCTCGCTGCACGGCCAGTATCGCTACGTCGTCGGACAGTCTGCCGCGGGAGAAGGCGAGTACTTCGTCGACCACAATCCGCAAGGTCCGGTCCGGATGGCCACCGCGCTCATGCGTCAGCAGCTCGAACAGCCGCTCCTCCCCGAACAACTCGCCGTCGCGTCGCGCCTCGGTCAGGCCGTCCGTGTAGAGGAACAGCAGGTCATGTCGGTCCAAGTGCTCCGTCGAGAGCTCGAACTGTGCTTGAGTGAAGGCGCCGATGAGCGGGGAGTTCGCTGGCAGCCTCTGCGTCCCGCCGCTCGAGCAGATACGCGCACCGGTGGGGTGCCCTGCGCTACAGAATTCAAGCAGCCCATCTTCGAGATGAAGCACCCCAAAGAAGACGGTCGCGAATATCTCCGCCGAGGAGTTGTCGTACAGAACGCTGCTCGCGCTTGCCATCACCTCGTTTGGCGCCTTGTCCTCCTGCGTCGCCTGCACGCGGATTGTGTTCTTGACCAGAGAGGTCAGCACGGCCGCATCGATTCCGTGTCCGGAGATATCACCGATCGTGATGCCGACGCGCCTGTGCTCCAGCTCGAACAGGTCGTAGAAGTCACCGCCGACCCTTGCTTCCTCGGTGGCGGAGCGATAAAGGTGGGCGGACTTGATGCCGGGGATGTGTTCGGGAAGCGCCAGCAGCGCCGTCTGTAGTGTCTCGGCCACCCGATGTTCCGCCTTGTAGAGCCGCGAGTTCTCCTCAGCGAGCGAGACCGCGAACGCGACGCGGCGGAGATAGTCGCGCTCCACGTCGGGAAACGCGTGCGCCTCCGCGAAGAACACCGTCAGGGTGCCGGTCATTTCGCGCCGGACGATCAGCGGATAGACCGCCCATGCCACGAACCCGACCACCCCACCGTAGGTCTGATTGACCTTCGTCATGGTCTGGATGTGCTCGACGAAGTAGGGCTCGTGTTCCCGATTCTGCAGCACGTGCATCGAAGTCGGGGCCTGCTCGTCATCGAAGAAGGCGCCAGGTCTGAGCCCAGAGTCGGCTAGTCCGGAAAGCGCACGGACTCGCCATCCTCCTTCCACACGGTCCGTCACAACGGCGCCATTGCCGCCAAGTTCCTCGCACGCCCTTCGAAGGACGTCCGGCAGCGTGTGGTCAATGTCGAGCGCGGATAGTAGTTCGTTGTTGATTTCGACCATCGACTGTCCAAGGCGCGCACGCTGACGCTCTGCTTCGAGCAGTCGCTGCGCTTGCTCGCGTGCGTCCCGCAAATCAATGCGCGCCGCTTCGAGGGAGCGAGCCACCTCCCCAATCTCATCGACGCGATCTGTCTGTACAGGCCTATCGAGATGACCCGAGCCGACGCGACGCGCATCCTCAGCCAGCTGATCGAGCGAACGTCGGATGCCGTACGCAATGCCAATGCTCGCAAGTAGAGACAGCACACTGACACCGAGCAGTATCGGAAGACCGAACACACGCGCGCGGTAGAAAGGAGCGAGCGCGACTCCTGGGGTGACAGACGAGCCGGCTGCCCAGCCGTACGCCCGAATCGGTACGAAGACGCCGATTCGTCTCCCTCCGGCAGGAAATTGGAAGTCTTGAGTAGTGGCGACCTGGCCGCGAAGCGCCTGGCGAACGAACCGGAACGCCTCGCCCCACTGCGATCTGGCAAGGGCGAAGCGGATATCCTCATTCTGAAACACGACCTGCCCGGCGGAGTCGACGATGCTGATGCCTCCGTCGGGGACCTCCAGCGGGAACGACCGATGTAGTCTTCGCACATCGACAAACATCATCATCACGCTGGTAACCCGCCCCGGTCGAGCTGGTATCGCCTGAGCGACGTGGAACCCGACGACGCCTCCACTCGCGACCTCGCTCGGCTCGATGGCGCCGCCATGAGTCGTTAGCATCGCGGTCCGAAACGCCCGGTCATCAGACATGTCTTCGCCGATGAGATCAGGACGACTGGCCCCAAGTACGCGCCCGCCGCGGTCTACGAAGGCGACGTACGCAGTCGGGTACGACGAGACGAGGCGCCGATACTCAGACTCGGACTGGGGGGACGTAGGTCCGGTCTCAGCTATGTCGGCCCCGGAGGCTCGCATCGCGAACCGCATATTCAGCATTAGCAGCTCAAATGAGTTCGCGATTGACACTGCATAGCCTTGGCGTTCCTGTTCGACGACCGCTGTACGAGCCGAGTACCAAGCGAGGTACGTCACCAGCACCACGGCGGACAGCGGAATGGCGACCACCAACCAGATGGTCGCCAATCTCGCGCTTATATGAGTGCGAAAGAAAGTAAGCACCGGCATCTCCCTGCTGGAGTGCTTCTTCCCGTAATGACGCGGTGGGTGGCCGAGAGCTACTTGCCGGAGCGGCATCAACCACCACGCCGAGAGGAATGCAGCGTCACGGGTGACCGAACGGCCCGACTACAGCGATTCGACTAGACGTCGAACTTCTGCTGCACCGGGACGTCAGCACCCGGCGCGAGCCGCCTCACCGCGAGGATTGCCAGATCGTCCCGCAGCCGGTCATCGGTGAATGAGAGGACCTCGGCGGTGGTTCTTTCGACGACGTCTGCCGCGCTTCGGTCTCTTGTCTCGGACAGGAAACGGAACAGTCGCTCCTCGCCGTACAGTTCTCGTTCGCGACGTGCCTCCGTCAGCCCGTCGGTGTACAGGAAGAGGAGCTCATCTTGGTTCAAGTTCGCCTCCGACTGCCTGAACTCGGCTTCCTGGAATGCTCCGAGAATCGGTCCCGTCGTTGGCAAGAGTCTCGGAGTGCCGTCTCTCCCAACGATCGCAGCCGTCGTGTGGCCGGCATTCGAATAGACGATTCGACCATCCCGGCAATCAAGGATGGCAAACAGCACCGTCACGAATGTCTCAGCTGCCGTGGCCCTGAAGACCAGCTCATTTGCGAGACTGAGAATCTGATCCGGGGTCTTGCCGCGCTCCGTCGCATGAGCGCGAATCGTGTTCTTCGCGACAGACGTGAGTACCGCCGCTTCGAGGCCTTTGCCAGCGACGTCGCCGATTGTGATCCCGACGTGGTGATGATTCAACTCGAAGACGTCATAGAAGTCTCCACCGACCCTAGTTGCCTCAGTGGCCGAGTGATATGTATGCGCGAACTCAATGCATGGAACCCGCTCGGGGAGCGCGAGCAGAGCAGTCTGCAGCGTTTCCGCGATGCGATGCTCGACCTTATAGAGCCGCGAGGTCTCCTCGGAGAGCGACACCGCAAAGGCCACTCGGCGCAGGTAGTCCTGCTCCCCTGCATTCAATTCGCGGGGTTCATCGAAATGGACTGTCAAGACGCCGATGACGCTGTCTCGCACAATCAACGGATATGCCGCGAAGGCACGTGCAGCCATACGACCGGCAGTGTGTTCGTCCACATCCACCGCATCAGCGACATCGGCGACACACTGCGGCTCGCGCGTCGCGAGCATGTGCTTCAGCCTGGGGAGTTGCTCCTCGCTGAGGATGGCGCCGCGATCAACTTCTGTTGCCGGAGCGCCCACGATTTCTCGAATCCGCCAGCCCTGTTCGATTCGATCGGCAACCATCGCACCCGAGCTGCCCAGCTCGCTCGCAGCGAATTGCAGCACGCGAGGCAGCATCTCATCCAGATCGAGCGAGGACGCGAGGCTGGTGTGGATCTGAACGATGGATCGCGCGAGACGAGTTCGTTCACGTTCGCTTTCGTATAGCCGTGCGTTTGCGATTGCTTGGCCGACGATTCGCGCAATGGAAGTGAAGAGCTCGGTCTCCTCGGCACTGAGTGGTTCTTCGCGCTCGAACACGAACGATGAGGATCCGACAATCTCGCCGTTGTACTCGAGCGGGATCGCGATGGCCTGGTGCGCTCCGACCACGCCTTCAGTGCGCAGCATGCGCTCCGAAGTTTCGCTTGAAGGAGTGTCCCAGTTAGTGACCACGTTCTGACTCAGTACGGCTTTGACGAAAAGCTGCGGGCCGTCCTCGGCCACGGGCAGCGACTGAATGAGTTCGCGAGCGACCTCGACGCCGTGGACCGCCAGAAGCGTCAGCAACCGATCCTCTTGGTCATAAGAGTAGATGGCGCCTATGCGCAGCCCGATGCCCCCGATGATCGCATCCAGGACACGCTGTGCGACTGATTGCAGGGATGTACTCGTTGTGGCTGCTTCGGCAACGGCCTCGAGCACTCGCGTGCTCGCCAGGTCTCGCCTCGCCTGTCCCCGAGCCTGTCGTTCGGCCTCATAGCGTTCAGCGTTCCACAACGCGTTGGTCGTCTGCATTGCAAGCAAGTGGAGTACTTCTCTGTCATCGTCACTCAGCTCAAGTCGCCTTCGATCGAGGCCGAGCAGTATTCCGTGAAGCCGGCCTTCGCCGACACTCAGTGGCGCGGCGACCATGCTGGTCATTCCGAGCTCTTCGAAGCGCCCGAAGATGGAGTGTGGAGGGCTCCCTGACAGCGGGATGGTCGCCAGTCCCGCAGGTTGCCGCATGTCGAAATGTTCCAGCTCCATCGACGTCACTCGGAAGCCGCAAGTGTCGAGTGGCACACCGTCAACGGCCAGCACCGCGAAGTCCGGCTCGCCCTCAAGTCGCGACAGCAGGACGAAGGCCGGCAGGTCGAGCAGAAGGGAGGCGTACTCCACCACTTGGTCTGCGGACTTCTTCAGATCGAGCACTGAGCTGAACACATCACCACGAGGCGCGATCGCCTCCATACTCCGCTGCCGATGTGCCGCGCGCGCTCGCAAATCGACGTTGTCGAGCGCCACCCTCATCTGCGCGACCGCTGCCGTCAGCAACTGCTGATCTCGCGCCGTCAAGGCTATGCGCCTTCCCGGCTCGTCGACTACGACACACTCCGTCAGGCTGTCGTAGGAGTTGAGCGGCACGAGAAACGCCTGCTCGAAAGCGGACTGCAGGAGTGTCTCGTGGAGTTCCGCGGGGACAGCTTCGTCACCGAGCCTGAATTCAAGATGGCCTGCGTCGCGGAGGGCGCATCGCAGACCGCTCATCGACAGTGATGCCGCGTTGGTTCCGGGCGGGATGGGACTGTTCCCCATCGATGCCATGACCTGAAGTTCTTTGTCACTTATTGACAGTACCGTCACACGCGCGCGCGGCTTGAGGGCGCTCACGATCTCGGAAAGCGGACCCAATGCGGTCAGTAGCGCAGCAGAGTCTGCGTGCGGAAGCGCATTGGCTCTTCGCCCCTCGGTGCCCAGCCCCATCGACCGCTCCTTTGCGGCTCCCCGTTATGAGACGCCGAGTTCTGAATCCGAGAAGGTCTCGCCAATCCTTATGCCCTCCGGCGTGATTTCGAACTGCCGAATCCGTGGGTCATGCTGGCTTGCCCTCGTCTTGATAACCGAGATGGCCCGCTTGATCTCGGATTCCTGCCTCACGTAATGAAGGAGCACCACGTTGTCCGACATGTGGCTGATGCCGAACTCAGTGAGGACCGTCGTCGAGAAGAGATCTCGCACCTCGCTCGTCATGAAGGTAGATATGCCCAACTCGGACATCATCTGCACGAACGAGTACATGAAGTCTTTGAACCGCGCCTGGGTCGGTGCTGATGATTCGAGGTCGTTCAGACTGTCCACCAGTATCCGGCTGACGCCACCGTCCACAGCGAGCCGACCCACTTGGTGGACGAACTCGTCGATGTAGATGTCGACCGGTGACACGTAGAACAACGTGAGCATGCCGCTGTCT
>DATHUB010000404.1:0-7494 GCA_035462695.1 Coriobacteriia bacterium
CCGCCTGGATCGCCGGATCGTCGGCGAGCGGGGCAACCGTCTCAACCCAGTTCTCGGTATCGAACATCATGTTGCGCAGCCAGATGGCGGATGGGGCAAGCGCAAGCACGAATGCACCGATGACGACGAGGACTATCGCCCAGTTCGTCCTGACTCTCGCCTTCTTCTCAGGCGACGCCGCGCCCGCGAGCTCGAGGTTCTCTGCCTTGAGCCGCTCGACCTCGCCTCTCAGAGCCTCGATCTCCTCTTGATTGAGCTCGGAGCCGCCCGATACTGACGCCGACATCGCGAACCTCCGTTAGACGAACGGTTAGTTTGGTACATTCATTCCCTAGATGCTGGAAGAGCACAAGGAGCCTGGGGGTCGTCACGCCGCCGTGAACTGCCCAATCTCGTTTTCCAGCCTCAACGTGTGTTCCCACACGGGCGCCTTGGGCATACGGGGCGAAGCAGACCGTTTCTGGCCTACGGTCGGATGCCGCATCAGCGACGTCCCCCCATTGCCGGAGTTGGTACGTGCGAACCGAGGAGTAGAGAGGCTTTCGTCATGCCGACTGGAAAACTGCTCGCCCTGTACGGAATCTGCACGCTGGCGTTCTTCGCGCTTGACTTCATCTGGCTGTCTACGGCTACGAGCCGCATCTATCAGCCGATGCTGGGCGACCTGCTGGCGCCAAAGCCTAATCTCGCCGTCGCCGCGGCGTTCTACCTCGTCTACGTCGTGGGAATCGTGGCGCTCGCTGTCGTGCCGGGCATCCAGGAAGGCTCGCTCGTGGGTGCGCTCTGGCGCGGCGCGCTCTTCGGGCTTCTCGCCTATGCCACCTATGACCTTACGAACCTGTCGACCATCCAAGGATGGCCGTGGCAGGTCTCGGTGATAGACATGATCTGGGGAACGGTCCTCAACACGTCGGTCGCAGCCGTGGGATACCTCGCCGGAACGCGCTTCCTCGGGCTCTAGGCCAGGTCGCGTACCTTGCTGGCGGCCGACTCGGCCATCTCTTGACCGACGACCAGCCTCAGCGCATTCACGAGATTCTCCGAGACGGCGAACAGGTCGCAGTGCTCGAGCGTATCCGGCGTCTTGCCGATGCGCTTGCTCTCGACATCGACGGACACGCTCGCAAGAACGGTCCCGATAACGGGCCGGAGCGTCTCTTCGATGCGCTGTGCGAGCTGGTTGGCCACGCTCTAGAGCCCTTCGCTGTCGTTCGTGCATACCGAGGTACCCGTGCTCGCCGAACCCGCCGTCGCCGCCTTCAGGTATGACTGCAGCGCGGAGCGGACACTGTAGAAGTACGCCGCGAGGAGTCCCATCGCCACGATGACGAGCGCCTGCGACGCGAGCTGCACTTGCTGGAGGGTAAAGGCCGGCACCGCTGGAACGAAGTTCTGAAGCCACTGCGCCAGCGCGGAGCAGGCGAGGCAGACGATGGCGAGGACCACATACGAGATCTTCTCGGCAAGCGCACCACCGAATGCGACCTTGCGAACCGCGAGCGCCTCGAGAAGAAGCACGATGGCCACTATGAGACCGAGCAAGCTCACGCCGAGGCGGAGCGCCGCGGAAGCGCTCTCTCCTCCATCAGCCGCCCATGCGGACGTTGGAACCAGCATCAATGCGATGACCGCCGCCGCAGCGACTTCAGCAGTGCGTCTCATCCGCAGTACCTCTCGAAAGCGCTCTCTCGGATGACTCCTGCGTCTATCATCGGCTTAGAATCGCTTGTGGTTGAACCATTACCGCGCGTCAACGCAGGTCGCGGAGCAGCGTGAGCGGCCAGCAGGCCCGATTTCGGCTCGGTTCGGGACGCTAGTCCGCCCCACCGCCGCCACCGCCGAAGCCGCCACCGCCGCCGCCCGAGAAGCCGCCTCCCCCACCACTTGCCGAGGACATCTGGCTCGTGGCGACTTGCGATGCGCTCACGAACGATTGGGAGATCGTGCTGACTGGGGAGTGGCCGTACGCGCCCGCGTAGACCCACCAGTACGAGGTCTGGAATCCCGGGTCCTTAACGACATCGGGCAGGCGAATCCGCAGCTGTTCGATGACCTCGTCGGCGATGCCGAAGACGACGGCCAGCACGAGGAACCGGTTCCAGAGGATCACCGATGCGGGCGGTGCCTCTTCGAGGCGGCTGAAGTCCTTCAAGAAGTCGCGCACCGCCACGTACGTGCGGTAGAGCTCGTTGCCCTCGCGGCTCCGGCGGTTCATGAAGATGCCGAGGACCGCGAGCGTGATGGCCACCGGGACGGGGACGAGCAGTGGCCAGCCGCTGCCGGTCAGCACGGTGCCGAATATGGCGACAACCACGAGGAACACCGCCACGATGAAGGTTCCGATCTGCCACGCCCTACCTTCGGGCTCGAAGAAGCCGAGCACCTCCGCCTGCGCGGAAGCGCTGTCCTTCCACGCCTTCACACTCTCGGAGAAACTCTCCGGGTTCGCCTTCGCGTAGCGTGGCAGCTCGTTCAGACCCACCGTGTCCTGCCCGCCGCCCACGGTGTCGAAGAGCAGCGAAAGCAGCTGGCGGTCGAGGACGCTCGCCTGCGCCTCCTTCTCGCGGACACGCTGCAGCACGAAGCTCTGCTCGGTCCCGCCGAAGATGCCCGCGATGCCGTCCTTCTCCGCGGTGAAAGGCACCATCTTGATGACGCCCTTGTCGGCGAGGTCCATGAGCGTGGCGGCGATGTCGACGTCTTCGACCTTGCCGAAGCGCCAGAGAGCACCGATGACAGCCGGATGAAGGTCGGGGCGAGGGTCCTCTCGGAAGTACTGCCCCTGGAACTCCGTCTTGTGCTCCCGGCCGTGCTTGATGAACGCCCGGACTCCGAAGAAGAGTGCCAGCAGCGCACCAATCCAGGGAATCCCGATCCAGACGCCGAGGAAGATCCTCGCGCTCGTCCGCTCCCGGTTGGCCTCCTCGGCCAACTTGCCTTCCTCGGCGAGCACCTCAGGCGCCCGCGTCCCGGCAATTATGGGAGCGTCGGGGAGGGCCGCCGAGGGATAGAGCACGCGCGCCTCGACGAAGGTGTTGGCTGGCAGGTTGTCGACGTCGAGGGTCACGACGCCGTTCTCGGCAATCGCCACGACACCGTTGAGCGGACCATGCGCCCACGCCCGCACCTGCTCCTTCGTGAGCTCGGCCGGCGGCTCGATAGCGACGGCTACCCTGCCGGTCGGAACGTCCCACCGAGGCCCGATCGCCTGCCAGTAGAGCTCGCCCACGTCGGTGTAGCGCTTGACCGCGTCCATCACGCGGTAGTCCACGACGAAGGTCGCGCTGCTGTTCGACGTGCGGTGAAACGCGTGCACCTCGACCTGCCCGCCGCTCTCCTGCACGAGGAAGACGCCCTCGGGGCGTGACTCCAACGTCGAAGGATCCTCCGAACGGGTCAGCTCTCTCTGCACCGGCTCCGTCTGGCGAACGCCGAGGATCTCGTAGCCGCCGGTCCCCTCGGTCGGGAAGGTCCAGAAGACTCTCGTGAAGTCGCCGTCAAACGACAGCGTGCGCTGCTCACTGACTTTGAGGTTACCGTCGGGCTCCACGACCGAGTTGATCGTGACGCTGTCGACGGTGAATGACTGGGCGTACGCGAGGCTCGGAAGCATGAGCGTCGCGATTGCCAGTACGATCATGAACGTGGCGACGCGGCGTCGCTCTGTCGAGAACGTTCTCACTACGATTCGCCTCTCAGACTTCGGAAGAACGAGCGAAGTAGTTCAGCCGACTCTGCTTCGAGACAGCCACGCGAGACCTCAAACCGATGATTCAAGCGCTCGTCGCTCGAAAGATCGTAGAGGGTGCCGAGAGCCCCGGCCTTCGGGTCCGGCGCCGCGAACACGCAGCGCGAGATGCGGGCCTGGTGCATGAGTCCCGCGCACATTGGGCAGGGCTCCAAGGTGACGTACACGGTGCAGTCGGAGAGCCGCCAACGCTTCAGGCTTGCGGCGGCTTCGCGAATGGCGAGGAACTCCGCGTGGCCCGCGGGGTCGAAGTCGATCTCGCGGCGGTTGTGCCCGCGAGCGATCACCGCGCCGTCGGCGACGACAACGGCGCCGATCGGGACCTCCCCTATCTCGGCCGCGTAACGAGCCTGCTCAAGGGCCATCGCCATGTATGTCTCATCGGTGCGCTCCACTGTGCCCTCCCCGCCGCTGATTCTACACTCGGCATCGGGAACGGGCTGAGGCCGGACCGCCGATAAGGTCAGTCGAGACCTTACATCTTGAGGCTGTACTCGTCGCCCGTATGCTGGGGATGGTAGCCGCGCATCTTGCCCACGGCACTACGAAACGCCGTTGAATGGAGTGCCTCGAGAAGACGCGCGGCCTCCTCCGTGCGATATACCTCGGCCGGCATCACCAGATCGTAGCGTTCCGTGAACAGCGGGACGAAGCCTAGGTCGAATCGTTCAGCAGCAGCCGCAATGCCCAGTGCAGCGTCAGCAGCGTCGCTGGCAACAAGGCGCGCCGCTTCGAGGTGCGTGCCCACGCAGGAGTCGTGGCCCCGAAGCGCCGTGGGTGGGACTCCCGTTCGAGCCAGCTCTCGGTCGATCCACACTCGGGTACCCGACCCGCGGTTTCTATTCGCAAAGCGAGCGTTCTTTTCTGCGACGTCCGCCAGTTGGGTGATGCCGAGGGGATTTCCCTCGGCAACCATGAGGCCTTGGTCGCGATGCGAGACAGTGACGACCATCAGGTCACGGTCGGGGAACAAGCTCCTCGCGTACGACAGGTTGTACTCGCCCGTACTCGCGTCCAGAAGGTGGCAGCCCGCGATATCGGCGAGGCCTTGGCGAAGTCCTATAAGACTGTCGAGACTGCCGGCGACCCCCACGGCCAGGTCGACGCCGGGCGAGCCTTCGGAGGCGAGCAGTCCCATCGCAAGGTCGTCACTCGCTAGTGCTAGCAGGCGACTCCCCTCACCCGGGCTTTCACGCTCCTCCTCGGCTGGCCTGATGAGCAGGGAGACGCTGAAGGCGGCGGCTGAGGCTGCGTAGTACTTCTCGGTGTAGTTCCGTGTCTTGCGCTCCTCAACCAGCCGCGTGAGACCTGCAGACTCGAGGACTTGCACGTGATGCCTGATCCAAGCCGGGTGCCGACCGAGATGACGACCGAGAGACGAGATGGTGTGAGGACGGGCAAGCAACAGCCGTAGGATTTGCTGCCGATGAGCATCCGAAACGGCGCGTACCGCTTCCAGCTCGTCGATGCTGCGAAGATGCTCCATCGCGTTTCCACCTCTGTTCGGAGCTGTGCTCGTGATCCACCCTGAATGCAACCTTAGGGTAGGAGCACGCCTTCACCCGTGCAAACGGTAGCGGCGCAGAGTCGGCCCGTTGACGTCGCCGCGCATGCTATTCTGTCGGCGCTATGCGCCCTTGCGGAGGGGTGGCAGAGTGGTTGAATGCGACGGTCTTGAAAACCGTTGGGCGCGCGAGCGTCTCGTGGGTTCGAATCCCACCCCCTCCGCCAGCGCAGGCCCGAGTTCGAAACAGGGCACGCCCCTTGCTGAAATGACCTCCATGATGACCCCGCGTAACAGAGGGTTTGCCCTCCTCATAATCGTAATCGCCTTCTGTCTTCTGCCGATGGCCTCTGCTTTCGCGTGCGATGTCTGCGGCGAGGTGGGCCATGGGGCGATCGCTCGCGATTCCGCTCGACCCATCGAGCGTCCGTCCGAGGCTCAGGTCATTCAGCCGATCGGCGTCACGCCTCCGGCTCCTCTGCAAGAGGCAGCCGTGCCGGACGAGTCATATTCACACGAGGAACCGAAGCCGTTGCACATCCCGTTAAGGGCTTAGACGAAGAACGCTGCTTCGCGTCCTTTCCTTTCTGCCTGGAGGTGCATAGTGCATCGCGCATCGCGCATTCTTGTTCTTCTGCTCACCATTGCCCTGACGCTCGTACCCGTGCTCTCGGCGCACGCCGCCGACAAGCCGCAGCCCTGGAAGGCGATCGACGTAGTCGTCCACACCGAGGACGGCTCGAACCTTCTGATCGTCTCGGGAGAACTCCCCGAGTCGGCTAAGCTGCCCGCGACGGTTGAGCTCGCCATCCCCGCGGGCTCTGAGCTCCAATGGGCCGGCGAGATTCTCGGCGGAGAGGTCAGTGCGGACCCCAGCGTCGAATACACCGTCTCGACTCGTGACGGCAGCGACATCTACACGTTCACGCTCACGAAAGCCCGCACCGGACAGATCGAGGTCGTTCGGCCGGACCTCATCATCCCCTCGGCTGCAGCCAGTCAGGCCTCTCTCACCTACTCGCCCGCAGGCGACGTGGGCGAGCTACGGATGAAGTACCGACTCCCCCAGACCGCCAAGGTCGAGCAGCCCGCCGAGGGTGCGGTGATGAATCCGGGCCCGACCGGGTTCAGCTACTACGAGCGCATCGTGAAGAACGCCAAGGCCGGAGAGCCGCAGTCACTCGCCTTCACCTTCTCCGGCTCAGCAGCGGCACCCGCACCCGCCACGCCGGCAGCTGCGGGGACGAGCGGCAGCAACTCAGTCGTGCTGTTCCTCGTGCTCGGCCTGAGCGCGGCAGCGCTTGTACTCCTCGGCATGGGCGTCTACAAGAAGATGCAGCTGAAGGCCTCTGACAACGCCGGTCCGGCCCCCGCGCCGAAGTCCGCCGCCAAGCGGCTTCCCTCGAACGCGGCAGCGAAGGCAACGAAGGCCGTGGCGCAGACAGACAGCACTGACGAATCCGCCGCGCCCGCTGGGACTCCGTCCGCGGCGGCCAAGAAGCGCCTGGCGATCGGCGTGATCACGGTCGCCTTCGTGGGCGCCGCGCTCTTCGCGGTCAACGCAAGCCGTGGCGGGGTACAGACGGGCGATACCGTCGAGATGACCTACGCTCAAGTGGACACGTGCACCACGTCGAACATCGGGCTCACCGCGCCATCAGGAGGCGACCTCACAACGGACAAGACGAAGGTGCTCGAGGCCCTGCGCACCGTTTCCGGCGTAGGTAACGCGACGCTTCACCTGAACGAGTCGCGTATCGAGGTACGTTACTGCGACTCCTCGGTTCAGGAGCCCGCGATCCTCTCCGCGCTGTCGGGCACTGGCTACACCGCTGCACCGCTGGCCGCGGCTGCCGAAGAGGTTGCCCCGGCGCCAGAGCAGCCTCAGCAGTAAACCAGGCTTAGGCCGCCGAGCTTATTCGGCGAGAGTGCGATACGTGCAGGAGTTGAAGAAGGCGCCGGAGCGATTTCCGGCGCCTTCTTCTCCCCTGAGCCTGAACTTGCGCTACCTGCCCTTGAGAACAGTCAGCTGTCCTTCGGACGAGAAGACCCCGTCTGGGCGGTTCGCGACAATTCCGTAGACTTTGCCGGACTTCAGCCACGGCGTGAGTCACAGCGGACCCCATATGTAACACGCATGAGGAAGCCCTTTCCATCCGTCAAATGGGTGAGTCTGGCCGGAAGCGTTGCGGGGAAGCGATAGACTCTGAGGCACCCGACAGCGCGTGCGAGGAGAGCACTT
>DATHUB010000405.1:0-4293 GCA_035462695.1 Coriobacteriia bacterium
CCACGTGCGCTACAAGTACGCTCCCACGGCGTTCCTCGCGATGGGGCGCTCCCGGGTTCGCAAGATGACCCTGGAGCCCGCCTACGCCGAGTTCGTCGAGCGATTGCGCGAGGATGACCGCGGCTCAGGGCTGTAGGAGGAGTCGCCGCATCCGCCGCTGCTCAGGTACGATGAGCGACAGGGGCACCGGATGAGGGGGCATCATGTCGTTCGCCATCGTCACGGACAGCACGTCCGACATCTCCGCTGAACTGGCCGCAGAACGGGGCATAGACGTCGTTCCGCTGTCGGTGACCATCGGCGATGAGACGATGCTCGATGACACGCTCACTCAAACCGAGTTCTTCGAGCGCATGGCGTCCGCGCCGCGGCTTCCCACCACCTCTCAGCCGTCCGTCGGCGCTTTCGTGGAGGTGTACGAGCGCGCTTTAGCGAAGGCCGAGGAGGTCCTCTCGATCCACATCTCGTCGAAGCTGTCGGGCACGTTCGACTCGGCCACGCAGGCCGCGGCACAGTTCGCGGGGCGCGTTCACGTCTTCGACTCCCGCAACCTTTCTTGGGGCCTCTCCCTGCAGGTGCTCGAGGCGACAGCCGCGGCGGCTCAGGGACTTGGCATCGCCGCGACCCTCGAACGACTCGAGAGCGCCCGCGATCGCACGAAGCTGATCGTCGGACTCGACTCGCTCGACAACCTGGCCAAGGGTGGGCGCATCGGCAAGGTCTCGGCCTTCCTCGGCGCGATGCTCGACCTCAAAGTCACTCTGACCGTAGACCCTACCGGCGCGTTCCAGCCCGTAGCTCGCAGCCGCGGCGAGAAAGCCGCCCTGCGCCATACGCTCGAATGGGTGTCCGGGCACATGGGCGAGCACACGCGGGGGCGTTTCGCCGTCGGCTATGCGATGAAGCGCGAGCGCGCCGAGTACCTGGCCGATCAGATCCGACAGCGGTTCGATGCGATCGAGCTGCACATCTACGAGGCCGGGTCGGTTATCTCGACGCACACCGGCACCGGATGGGGAGTAGCGCTTCTGCCCGAGGACTAGCGCCGCGCTGCCCGGCCAGTCGTTCGATCGTGTGACGCCCGTCACACTCTGCTTACCGACCGTTATTGCGTTGCCAACTTCTGCAAGGCACACTGGCTTTGCTCGCAATCGCAGGTCGGCTCCGTCCAGGGTGGCACGTTGATGGACAAGCGACTGGCTGGACTCATCGAAGCTCTAGGCCCAGTGATGAACGCCACTCAGGCCGAAGGGTTCCTCCATGTCACGGCCTTCACGTGCAGAAAGCCCCTCGAGTCGCTCTCCATCGAGGACTGGCCGGTCATCGAGTCCTCGCTACGCGAGATGCTCCAGCACACCCATGCCGCCGAGAAGATCGACCTCGTCATCTCCCGCATGCGCACCTCATTCCTCGAAGGCTCTGACGGCAGCAAGTGCTGAGATCCCGTTGGTGCTCGCTTGGTGACCCACGTCACAAGAGAGTCCTCGTACGGCCTTGGGGTCCCCTGACCCGATGCCGAACCCAACCTTGAGGCGCAGTGAGACCTCATCGGGCAAACGGCTAGGGGAGCGGAATGAACCATAGACTGCGCGCGATGATTCTGGCGCTCGGGCCTACGATGACGGAGCACTCGGCCGAGGTCTGCTTGCGCGCCACCGCCATCTGCCGTCGCAAGCCGGTCGAGACACTCTCCGCTGACGATCTGCCCGCGATCGAGGCTTCCATCAGGGACGTGCTCTCGGCGGTGGCATCGGACGCAAGTATCGAGCTCACGCTCTACAAGATCCGTCAGCTCTTCCTTGAGTCGCGCGAGGGCGCCGAGTGCTAGAGCGGTTATCGGTGGGCGCCAAGCAGCGGTGCCGACTCCTGCACCAGCCTGACCGCGTGCTCGGTCGCCTGAAGAGCCACATCGTTGCGCTCGTTGTCGAGCTCCGGCATCTCCTCTTCGAAGGTATGGGTCACCTCAGACGGCCGCTCGTGAGCTGCGATGGCCGCTTCCCGAGAGGCGTCGATCCACTCGGCGGGCAGATCCCTCGGCACATCTGCGCCCAGTAGAAGAGCCATTGCGGACGCCCACATTCGCGGCACCGCCGAGAACGGCTGGTACCCGCCTCCGCCGGTCGCAACGATTCGGCCTTCCGTCAGCGTCTCGGCAGAAGCCAGTAGCGCTTGGAGCACTCGGCAGTAACCCTCGACTGACTGGTACAGGTGGGTGAGTGGGTCGCCCCGATGGCTGTCTCCTCCCGCTTGGACGAGGATGAGGTCCGGCGCGAAAGCAGCGAGCGCGGGCTCGATGACCTCGGCGACAACGAGGTCGAAGCACTCGGGCCCTGCATCCGGCGGGAGCGGCACGTTGATCGCCGCACCGCGTCCTGCCCCTTCTCCGATGTCGGTTGCCTGTCCGGTTCCGGGAAACAGGTAGCGGCCCGACTCGTGGACGGAGAGCGTCAGGACGTCCGGCCTCCGGTAGAACGCGGCTTCCACGCCGTCGCCGTGATGCGCATCGACATCGACGTACGCCACGCGCAGACCGGGATGGCTTCGAGTCGCTCGTTCGATTGCGATCGCGCAGTCGTTGTAGATGCAGAAGCCGGATGCGTGATCGCGGTGCGCGTGGTGCAGGCCACCGGCGGGGGAGAAGGCGCAGTGCGCTCGATGGCCGAGCACGGCGTCGACGGCAAACGACGTGGCGCCCACGGCAAGGGCGGCTGCGTCGTGCATGCCCGCGAAGGCGGGAGTGTCGCCTGGCCCGATTCCGTGTCCCGCTAGCCGCCGAGGCTCTCTGGACGCGGCCTGAACGAACGACACGTACTCGGGGGTGTGCACGAGCAGGATGTCCTCTTCAATCGCCGCAGGTGGCTCGACGATCTGTGCCGCTCCTTGCCGTTCGTCCTTCGAGCCGGGCACGTCGAGGAGTCCCCAGTGCGCCATCAGCTCGACTGCCAGCGAGAACCTCTCTGGCCGCAAGGGGTGCGACTCGCTGAAACGGTACTGAGCGATTTTGGGGTTGTACGAGAGAAGGACGCGCATCAGACCCCCGCCGCCGAAATGGGAAGCACTGTCATCAGGTACATATCCAACATGAGGCATTGAGGTCTTCGTGTGACCGGCCGGTGTCCAATGAATGCGGCGCAGGGTCCTCCAGGCCATTGTCAGAGGCCTGTGAGATGCTCTGCCAGAGGTGAAGCGCGATGCCCTATGAACGAGACCCGCATACCATCGCCTGGCTCGAGGCGATGCTTCACAGCGAGCTTCCGCGTGTTCGAAGGCGCGCGGTCGAGCTGCTGGAATACGTAGACACCGACGGCCGCGAGGCATGGGTGGCCCACGCAATGGCCGATGCCGATCCGCACGTTGCTGCCACGGCTGCTCTCGTCTCGGCCGTGCTGGAAGTGCAGAGTGACGCTCCCTTGTTCGAAATGCTCGAGTGCGACGTAGTTGCGGGCATGGACGCACCGGATCTGCAGTGGGAGTGGGAGTACAAGATCAAAGTCTGTAGAGGCGTCTACATCCCATCCCGGCACCTTCTCGTGTGGACCCGCGAGGCCGACGACTACGTCGCCAAGCAGATTGCCCTGATGAAGGCATTCCCCGGGGAGCGTCCCGCCGAGGACGCCGTGCCTGTCGTCATCGAGAAGTGCGCCGTCACGCTGTTCACTCGTATGCCTCACTCTCGAGCCGAAGCGCAGAGATGGATGCGGGATGGCCGCCCACGATACTCCGGACCCTAGCCGAACCGGCAGGTGTCCTGGCAGCCCAGGCCACTAATTACTCCGACAGTCAGATTCTGCCTCCGAGGATTTCAGAACGCCCAGAGTGGAGTAACATTGTCACCGGCGCCGCAATGCCGGGCGGAACGCCAGCCTGCTCGCGATGACGCCGGAGGGATTGTTGTGTCGAAGGAACGACTACTGCTCGCGCTTGCCATTGTCGTGCTTGTGCCACTCGGCGGACTGACGGGATGCGGCGGCGAAGCCGCACAGAATCCTGACGCCCTCACCGCCAATCGCTGGACCGTCAACAAGTTCGCTGACGCCAGCAGTCGTCTCGTGGCGCCGATCCCGACCACCAGCGGTTCCAAGGGGCCGAATCTGGAGTTCGCACCCGACGACAAGGTCTCGGGCTACACGGGCGTGAACAGTTTCGGCGCTCAATCCGATGCTGACCAGGACGGCAACATGGAGTTCGGCGCCATCGCGTCGACGAAGATGGCGGCGTCGCCTGAGCTGATGGATCAAGAGGCAGCCTTCCTCGAAGCCCTCGAAAACACCGTCGCGTACCGCTTGGAGAACC
>DATHUB010000406.1:0-1514 GCA_035462695.1 Coriobacteriia bacterium
GCGCCCTTCAGGGCGGTGTGGTCGATCTTGACGGACATCCCGCCGCCGCCGCCGTCTCCTGCTGCTCTCACCATGGTCTGCGATTCACCGATCCCTGCTCAGAGGTTGTGCCGACGGATGTGCCACGTGCGGTTCCAGGCCACCCCGTGCGGGTGGTCCTTCGGCACGGTGTCGCCGCCATGGGCGCCGCGCTCGGCCGCCATCTCCGTGCTCACGGCCGACCGGGCGTCCTCGAAGGCAGGCATCACCTTGTTGGTGTGCTGGAGAAGCTCGGTCACCCACGTGTCGGCCTGGCTGCACTCCCAGCCGCCGCCGTTGATGGCGTCCGCGATGGGCTTGCCCGGATCGCCGACCCCGTCGTACACCGCATCCATCGCGTTGGGGATCAACGTGTCGTGACAGCCCTTGAGCGTGACCAGGTAGAAGTTGGTCTCTTCCTCGGGCTTGTCGCCGCCCTGCTCTCCGGACATGTCCACTCCCTCGATCGTGCGTGTTGACTGCGTTTCTTCCCGCTCATGGTCGGCCCAAACTCAAATGCGGAGATGCGACCTTTTCGGGGCAAGAGGTTTGGGGAGTCACCACGGAGGTAGGAAGAGACCCACAGGGAGACACCAGTGCTTCCTAGCACGACACAGGGAAACAGCACTGTTCCTTCGACGTCAGCCGTTGGGGGACGGACCACTCGCGAAGGAGGCTCAACTCATGGCAGTTGGCGCAAACATCCCGGATCTTGCCGCTCTCTACGAGCAGCTCAAGAACTCCATGCAGGACGCGGACACGATGATCAACCAGCTCGACGGCCGACTCACGCAGGCCAACGAGGAGTGGAAGAGCAAGGGTGCCCATGAGTTCAACGATGCGTGGCACAACGGCTTCAAGCCGTCGCTGACCAAGCTCTGCCAGGCGCTGGCCGCCGCCGGCACCGACGTGGCCTTCCAGCACAACAAGATGGCCGAGGGTGCCAAGGAAGCCGACCAGCACCCGCACCTGACGCCGCTGTCCTCCCCTCGCTGAGGAGCTGACCAGACCTGGGGGGAGAGCCGCAAGGCTCTCCCCCTTCTGCATGTCCGGGTGGTCGAGCGCAGTCGAGACCAGTAGGTCGAGCGCAGGCCAGCCCGGTGGTCGAGCGCAGTCGAGACCAGGGTTCTCCACAGCCGCGATGGAACGTCTGGACCGCGAGCTCGATCCGATCGCAGCCTTGCTGCATGGCTTGGGTCTACATGCTCAGATGCTCTGACGGCTCCTACTACGTCGGCAGCACGACCAACCTGCCGGCACGACTCATCCAGCACAACAACGGCGGCGGTGCGACGTACACCGAACGACGCCGACCCGTCGTCCTGGTCTGGGCGATGGAGTTCGACAACGTTCGCGACGCCTTTCTCGCCGAGAAGCAGATCCAGAACTGGTCGCGAGCCAAACGCGAGGCGCTGATCGAGGGAAGACTCGATGACCTGCCACTGCTCAGTCGCGGCCGCACGGGCTGGATGAAGAGGGGCGTCACGGGTCCCGAT
>DATHUB010000407.1:0-9226 GCA_035462695.1 Coriobacteriia bacterium
TGACCCGCATCACGGCCAACCTCGAGAAGTCGCTGGCGAAGATCGCCGAGGGCAAAAAGAAGCAGCTCCCGCCAGGTCTCGTCCGTGTCTGGCTCAAGTTCGCATCCTGGCTCGGCATCGACGAAACCTCGCGCCCCGGCTACGTGGCGCCCGAAGAGCCTACCGTGACTGTTGAGCCGACCCAGACAGTCGAGCCCACAGAGACTGTAGAGCCGACTCAGACAGTCGAGCCCACAGAAACAGTTGAGCCGACGGAGACCGTCGTACCGACGGACACGGTTGAGCCGAGCGACATGGTGCTTCCGTCAGGGGTACCGAACCTGTAGGCACGCCTCTCCAACTGTGTTGACGATTCGAGCGGCGCGGGCCTCACGGCTCGCGCCGCTCGCGATTTCTCGTCAAGCCTCCGGCACTCGTCGCCTTCCTCGCAAGGCGACGCCGCTGAGATTGCCGCGGAGATTGCGCTCTGGCAATGTGAGCCGACGAGCCCTGTTAGACTATGGGCGCTCGCCAACCCTGATCTACGGAGCCTCCATGTCGTCAAAGCGCTCTCGCATTGTCGCAGCACTCGGCGTCATCGTCGGTCTGGCCGCCGCGATTCTGTTCGCCGCTTCGTTCCCAGCGGTCGAGGGCCTGGGGACCAAGGTGCGCCTGCCCGTGTTCCATGGCGCCGCAACCTGGGTGAACCTTGCCGCATTCGCTCTCCTGGGACTTGCCGCCGTTCTTTGGCTAGCACGAAAGCGCGAGATGATCTATCGGTGGGAAGAGGCGCTGCGCTGGGTCTCGGTTGGGATGTGGACCACCGGCACAGTGCTCGGTTTGCTTGCAGCCATGAACACCTGGGACTTCACCGGGTCAAAGTCGTCTCGGTGGAGCGTCGTGAGCGCTGATCCTCGCCTTATGGCGCAGTTCTGGATTCTGCTCGCGGGGCTTCTAGTCGTGGCCGTCGGACTGATGATCGAAGACCGCAAGTGGCTCGCTGCGATCGACGTCGGCTTCGTACTTCTCGCGTGGCTCGTGCTGCTGCGCGCGATCCTCGGTCCCGGCCGAGCCCTCCATCCCGACAGCCCCGTGCTCAACTCCGAAGAGCTGTTGATCAAGCTGCTGTTCTTTGGAATCGTCGGCTCACTCGCCGTCGCCACGCTGGCGGGCGCGTGGCTCATAGTCCAGCTGCGCTCCGGCACCTCAGGCGACGATCTTGTTGAGGCCACCGCCTAATTCGCCCAAAGGCGCTGCTGGGCTCGCTGGGCCCTGGCGCTCACTCCTCGTCGAACTCTATCCTTCGCCACGTCACGGGGGAGGACAGAACGACCGATGTCATCGTCTGTCCGTAAGGGAGAAGTCGCACGATCACCTTCTCGAGGTGCTCGATTGAGCGCGCGGCGACCTTGAGCATGAACCCCGCAGTACCCGTGACGTGGTGAAACTCCAAGATCTCTGGCGTCTCGGCCGCGATTCGTCCGAGCTGCTTGGCCAACTCCGGGGGAGAGGAAAGCTGGACGAAAGCGACGATGCCATATCCAGCCTTCTTGAGGTCGACCTGCGCGTGGTAGCCGGAGATCACGCCCGATGCTTCGAGCCGCCTCATGCGTTCTGCGATGGCGGGTGCCGTGAGCCCCACTTGTCTGCCGAGCTCTGCGAAGCTCGCTCGGCCATCGTCTTGCACGAGTTCAAGCAACTGACGGTCGATTGCGTCCATTGGCTTTCCAATCGAAAGAGATAACGAGCGACACCGATTGTATCGAAATGAGAACGCATACGGGGCTTTCGTTGTGTTCTTCCTTGTCGTGTCCCCGCTAACTAGACTTCGAGCCCTACATTCGGCGCGTGCGTGAGGGAGACAGTCGTGGTCAAGCGGTACGGGATCGGCACCATGGCATCCGTCGCGGTCACCGTCTTGATATGGAGCACCACGTTTGCCGCCTTGGTCGCTGCCTTGCGGCATTTCACCCCCCAGCACCTGCTCTTCCTGCGCTGGACGCTCACGGCTGTCCTCTTCGTCGGCTTTGGCGCGGTTACCCGCATGCGACTGCCGGATCGTGCCGATCTCCCGAAGATCGCTCTCGCGGGCGTGCTCGGCTTCGCTGCCTATCAGATGCTGCTCGTGAACGGGCAGATGGGGGTCAGCGCCACCATGGCGGGCTTCCTCGTCAACATGAGCCCACTCTTCACCACGGTGATCGCCGTCTCGCTCGGAAGAGACGACTCCCGTCGGACGACGTGGGCGGGGATAGCGCTCTGCACGCTCGGACTACTGGTCATGGCACAAGGCAAGGGTGGGTTTGGCGACATCGGCCCCAGCGCAGGCTTGGTTGTGCTGGCGGCGCTCTCCTTCGCGCTCTACACGCTCGTGACTAAGCCGTTGCTCTCCAAGTACCGGCCTATCGAGGTCACGACCTATGCGCTCGTTGCGGGCGCGGCGCCCTTCCTTGTCTTCGCGCCCGGGTCGGTCGAGGCTTTGGCCTCGGCCTCAGCGATCGATCTCGGGAACCTGCTGTTTCTCGCGATCTTCCCGGGCGGCGTCGCCTATGTACTCTGGGCACGCTCGGTGAAGGGACTCACTCCGGGCCTCGCTTCCCGCTTCCTGTACCTCATCCCGGTTCTTGGAGTCCCCGTCGCCTGGCTGTGGGTGGGAGAGGTTCCGCAGTTGATCACGGTGGGCGGAGGGCTGCTCACGATCTTCGGAGTCGCCGTCGCCAGCATGCGTCCGAAGACCGCGCCTACGGTGCCTCTGATGGCCGTCTCGGGCGGCGGCGAACACGTTGGCGACCTCGCGGTCGAAGCGGCCTAGCGTTTCGTCCCCACACCGCCGTTCGGAGCCCACTTTCGGCCGTTTAGCTCGGCCGTTTCGTCTTGACCCTGACTCCCTAGATACCTACTATATGTAGTGTCACGGTTCCCCATAGAAACAATATATGGGGCTAAGAGGGAAGCCGGTCGCCTGCTCATTGAGCCTCCAAAGCCGGTGCTGCCCCCGCAACTGTAGGCGGATAGCTGCGTCGTCTCGTACGCCACTGGCAAGGGCCGGGAAGGCACGAACGCAGCGCTGACCCGCGAGCCAGTAGACCTGCCGTGACCCGATGTAGGCAGTGACGTACGGACGGGGTGTTCCGACGGCTCGCTCGCGTGGCTCTTCAAAGCCACTCCTGTGCGCGTCGTCGAGACTCTCCTTGGGGAATTGAGAGAGATTCGCATGGACCAGGAAAGACCCGTCGCGCCCGCGGCGATACTCAAACGAGATGGTGAACGAGTCGCGTTCGACGCCGAGAAGATCCGCTCGGCGATCGAGCGTGCCGGTGAAGCGAGCGGCGAGTACGAGGCCACCGAGGCCTTCTTGCTCACCGCGCAAGCGATCAAGGTGCTCAAGCACCGCTTTGGTGATCGCGAGCCCGATATCGAGCAGATCCAGGACGTCGTTGAGCAGGTGCTCATCAGCGCCAACCATTTCGCGACCGCTCGCGCCTACATCGTCTACCGCGAGCAGCGTGCTCGCTTGCGCGAGGACAAGAAGACCGTCGTCGAGGTCGAGAGTTCGATCAACGAATACCTCGACCGGGCGGACTGGCGCGTCAACGCCAACGCCAACCAGGGCTACTCGCTGGGTGGGCTGATCCTCAACGTGTCGGGCAAGGTCATCGCGAACTACTGGCTGAGCCACGTCTATCCGAGCGAAGTCGGGATGGCGCACCGCGAGGGCGACCTGCACATCCACGACCTCGACATGCTCGCCGGCTACTGCGCCGGATGGTCGCTGCGCACGCTGATCACTGAAGGGCTCAACGGAGTGCCCGGCAAGGTCGAGTCGGCTCCGCCGAAGCACCTGTCGAGCGCCGTCGGCCAGATTGTGAACTTCCTCGGTACGCTTCAGAACGAATGGGCAGGCGCGCAGGCCTTCAGCTCGTTTGACACGTACATGGCGCCGTTCATCCGGCTCGACGACCTCTCCTACAACCAGGTTCGTCAGTCGATCCAGGAGCTCGTCTACAACCTGAACGTCCCGTCGCGCTGGGGCACGCAGACACCGTTCACGAACCTCAC
This sequence comes from Coriobacteriia bacterium, assembly GCA_035462695.1. Taxonomy (GTDB): domain Bacteria; phylum Actinomycetota; class Coriobacteriia; order Anaerosomatales; family PHET01; genus DATHUB01. The sequence continues at coordinate 4,039 of DATHUB010000407.1, forward strand.
GTTCGACTGGACGTGCCCCGACGACCTGCGCGAGCAGCGCCCGGTCATCGGCGGCGTCGAGTGCGACTTCACCTACGGTGAGCTGCAGCGCGAGATGGACATGATCAACCGCGCGTACATCGAGGTCATGACCGAGGGCGACGCCAAGGGGCGCGTCTTCACTTTCCCGATCCCGACGTACAACATCACGCCGGACTTCAGCTGGGACAGTGAGAACGCCGACCTGCTCTTCGAGATGACCGCGAAGTACGGACTGCCCTACTTCCAGAACTTCCTGAACTCCGAGCTGTCGCCGAACATGGTCCGCTCCATGTGCTGCCGGCTGCAGCTCGACCTCACGGAGCTGCTGAAGCGGGGCAACGGCCTCTTCGGATCTGCCGAGCAGACCGGTTCGCTCGGCGTGGTGACCATCAACTGCGCCCGGCTCGGCTACCTCTACAACGGCGACGAGGCCGCGCTGTTCGACGCGCTCGACACGCTCGTCGGCTACGGACGCACGAGCCTCGAGCTCAAGCGCAAGGTCATCCAGCGCCACATCGACAACGGGCTCTTCCCGTACACGAAGCGCTACCTCGGTACGTTGCGAAACCACTTCTCGACTATCGGCGTGAACGGCATCAACGAGATGATCCGCAACTTCACGGGTGACGCCGAGGACATCACTACCGACTGGGGCCACGACTTCGCGCTGCGCTTTCTGGACCACGTGCGTGAGCGCATCGTCGCCTTCCAGGAGGAGACCGGCCACCTGTACAACCTCGAAGCCACTCCCGCTGAGGGCACTACTTACCGCTTCGCCCGTGAGGACAAGAAGCGTTACGACGACATCATCCAGGCCGGCACCGCGGAGGCCCCGTACTACACCAACTCGAGCCAGCTGCCGGTCGGCTTCACCGACGACCCGTTCGACGCGCTCACCCGCCAAGACGACCTGCAGCGCAAGTACACCGGCGGCACGGTGCTCCACCTCTACATGGGCGAGCGCATCAGCTCGGTCGAGGCGTGCAAGAAGCTCGTCCGGCGCTCGCTCGAGCAGTTCCGTCTGCCCTACATCACCATCACGCCGACCTTCTCGGTATGCCCGAAGCACGGCTACCTCGACGGCGAGCACCAGTTCTGCCCGAAGTGCGACGCTGAACTCGTCGCCGAAAAGCTGCAGCCCGCAAGCTGCTGCGACTAGGAGGAGCAACAATGACTGAAGCCACCACAACTGCCGAGACACCCGTCGTCGTTCTGACCGACGAGGAGCGCCAGCCCTGTGAAGTCTGGACCCGCGTGATGGGCTACCACCGTCCGGTCGCGTCGTTCAACAGCGGCAAGAAGAGCGAGTACGCCGAGCGCGCCTGTTTCACCGAGGACTGCGCCGAGCTTGCCTAGTTTGCGCATCGGAGGGCTCGCCCGGCTGTCCACGTGTGACTGGCCGGGCGAGCTCGTTGCCACCCTCTTCTGCCAAGGCTGCGGTTGGGACTGCGCTTACTGCCACAACCCGCACCTTATCCCCGCGCGAAGCCACATGGAGCTCACGTGGGAGGCAGTCCTCACATTCCTCGAAGAGCGCCGCGGTCTGCTCGACGGTGTCGTGTTCTCGGGAGGTGAGCCGCTCCTGCAGCCCGCCTTGGCCGAGGCGATCTCGATCGCGCGCGACCTCGGCTATCGCATCGCGCTACACACGAACGGGCAGCTGCCTGAGCGACTTGCCGCCGTGCTGCCCCAGCTCGACTGGGTCGGTCTCGACGTCAAGGCACCGTTCGCTGACTACGAGAGCGTGACCGGCATCGCAGGCAGCGGCCTGCCGGCGGAGGCGAGCTTGCGGCTGCTACTCGAAGCAGGGCTGCCCTACGAGGTCCGCACGACCGTGCACTCGTCGCTGCTCGGCGAGGACCAGCTCCGAGCACTCGCGGACGAGCTGCGAGCGGCCGGCGTCCGCCGCTGGGTATTGCAGCCGTATCGGGCCGAAGGTACTCGATGCGAGCGGCTCCCGGGTGCCTCGAAGCCTCTGGGCAGCGAGCTGATTCAGGAGCTTCGTTCAGGCTTCGAGGAGTTCGAGATTCGGGAATAGGGGCGGTGTACACTAGCTCCATTGTCAATTGAACAGGTGACGTTTGGTGCCCGTTCGCAAGCCTCGGCATGGTCGAGGGGCGACGGGAGAATAGGGAACCCGGTGAGATTCCGGGACGGGCCCGCCACTGTGATGCGGATATGTGTGCCGCTAAGTCAGGAGACCTGCCGAACGCCACGCGACGCGGCCTTCGAGGAGTCAAGGCCGGCTCGCGCGCTTTGGCGCTCTTGGCCGAACCGCCCGAACCGCACCGCAATCATCGAAGACCCGCACCGCCCTGACTCCATGGCGGACTGCGGGTCTTGCTGTTTGTCACCGCGCGCGTCGACAGACCACAAGAAGGAGAACGCATGACCGGCATGACCCGCAGCACCCTTGCATCGCGCACGACGGCACGGCGCCCGTTCCGTGCAGCACGATTGACGATCGCCGTTGCGACGGCTTTCGCGCTCGCTGTTCTGGCCGGCTGTGCCGGCGGGAGTGCCGAACAGGCCGACCCCGCACCCCCGGCAGCGGACGCCTCGTTCCCCGTCACGATCACCGATGACGCGAGCAGGACCGTGACCATCGAGTCCGAGCCGGTTCGCATCGTCTCGCTCGCGCCCGCAAACACCGAGATACTCTTCGCGCTTGGGCTGGGCGAAAAGGTCGTGGGCGTCACAAGCTACGACGACTATCCGGCCGAGGTAGCAGACATCGCCAAGGTCGGCGACTTCGCCGGTCCCAACCTCGAGGCCGTCGCGGCCGCGGACCCCGATCTCATCCTCGCCACCACCGGAGTGCAGGCCGATGTGATCGGCAAGCTCGAGGCTCTCGGCGCGACCGTTCTCGCCGTCGATCCCCAAACGCTCGCAGGGCTGTACTCGGACATAGGCGCGATCGGCGAGGCCACCGGAGCCTCTGATGCGGCCGACGAACTTGTCTCGTCCATGCAGTCGGATGTGTCCGAGATCGAGCAGGCCGTCGGTTCGGCGGAGCCCGTGACCGCGTTCGTCGAGATCGGCCAGAACCCGCTCTTCACTGCAGGAGCGGGCACGCTCCTCGGCGAGCTCATCGAGCTTGGCGGCGGCGACAACGTCGTGAAGGAGCCCGGCTACGTGCCCTACTCCACAGAGCAGCTCGTGAAGGACGACCCGGCCGTCTATCTCGCGACCAAGGGCTCGGCTACCGATCCCGCAGCCATCGAGCAGCGTGCGGGCTACAAGGGTCTCTCGGCGGTTGAGAACGGCCGAGTCGTGATACTTGACGACAACCTCGTCTCGCGTCCCGGTCCTCGAATCGTCGAGGGCCTCCGCCAGATCGCCGAGGGGCTGCACCCCGACGCGTTCGGCCAGTAGCAGCAGTTGAGCGCCCGGCGCGACATATCGCCCCGTCTGGTCATCGCTGTCCTCGCACTCGGGCTCCTCGTGACCCTCGTTGCGGCGACGGCGCTGGGAGCGGTGGCGGTCGCGCCGGGCGACGTGATCGCGTCCATCGGTCGTGCACTGCGCGGTGAGTCGGGCGGCATGGCCGATACGCTCATCGTCCAGGTGCGCCTGCCGAGAGTCCTGCTCGCCGCGCTGGTCGGAGCGTGCCTCGCCGGAGCGGGCGCCATCTATCAGGCGCTCTTCCGCAATCCGCTCGCCGACCCCTACATCCTCGGCATCTCCAGCGGCGCGGGCCTGGCCGCGATCTTGGCGCTGACGTTCACCGCGGGCGCGACCGTGTTGCGCTACGGCGTCGTGCCTGTTGCGGCATTCATCGGGGCCCTGCTGACGATGCTCCTCGTGACCCGGCTTGCGACCTGGCGCGGCCAGCTGGACACCGCGTCCCTGCTGCTCGCAGGCGTGGCCGTGAGCTACACCCTCGCAGCCATGACCTCGTTCGTGATGGTCTTCGCACGCGAACAGATGGCCGCAGTCGTCTTCTGGATGATGGGCGGACTGGGAGCCGCCTCATGGCCGTATGTGGCGATGATCGCCCCGATGGCGGCGATTGGGGCCGTTCTCGCTCTGTCGTTCACGCGCGAGCTCAACCTCATGCTGCTCGGCGACGAGCGAGCCGGGCAGCTCGGTCTTCCCGTGAGGCGTTTCAAGTACGCCGCGCTGACCGTGGCCTCGCTGCTCACCGCCGCGGCCGTCGCGGTCGCCGGCCTCATCGGCTTCGTCGGGCTCATGGTGCCGCACATGGTGCGCCTGACCCTCGGCCCCGATCACAAGTGGCTGGTGCCGGCCTCCCTGCTGGGTGGGGCGATCACCTTGGTGCTCGCGGACCTGGTGGCGCGAACGATCATCGCCCCAATCGAAATCCCCGTCGGCGTGGTCACCGCTCTTCTCGGCGGACCGTTCTTCGTCTGGCTCCTGCTCCACGGGGGGAGGTCGCTGTGAGTGTGACCCCGGTCATCGAGTTCGCCTCCGCCAGCGTGGGCTACGGCTCCTCGCCGGTCGTCGGCTGCCCCTCGCTGCGAGTCGCGCCCGGCGAACTCGTCGGCCTCGTCGGCCCCAACGGCGCGGGGAAGTCCACACTCGTGCGCGTGGTTACCGGCGACGCGCGGCTCTTGGGCGGACGCGTCGAATTGGACGGCCAGTCACTCGAGCGTCTCGATCCCCGGGCGCGCGCACGAATCGTCGGTGTCGTTCCCCAGCAGATCGTGGCCGCCTTCTCGGTCCCGGCCGTCGACTTCGTCTCGATGGGCCGCCATCCGCATCTCGCGCGCTTCGCACCGGTGGGGGAGGTCGATCGCGAAGTGGTTATGGAGTCGATGCGGCTCACGGATACCGCCCACCTCGCCGACAAACCCGTGGACGCGCTGTCGGGCGGGGATCTCCAGCGCCTCGCACTCGCGCAGGCCTTGGCTCAGAAGCCCCGCCTGCTCCTGCTCGATGAGCCCACGAGCCACCTCGATCTGAACCACCGACTGCAGGTGCTCGATCTCGTTCGCGACCTTGTCGCTATGGGCATGGGCGTCCTCGCGGTGTTTCACGATCTCGACCTGGCGGCGCGCTATTCAGACCGAATCGCGGTCGTTGCCGAGGGGACCGTGGGCGAGGCAGCAGCTCCGGAACAGGTCATCACGGCCGAGATGCTGAGGATCACGTTCGGCGTCCGAGCGGTCGTGGGAATCGAACCGGTCACCGGCGCTATCTCTGT
>DATHUB010000408.1:0-19675 GCA_035462695.1 Coriobacteriia bacterium
GGCACCAAGCACTACGAGATCTGGCGCAACGGTGTCCTGCTCACCACCACGAACAGCACCTCTTACACCGCCAACGGTCTCAGCCCCGCAACTGCGTACAACTTCGTCGTGAAGGTCGTGGACAACGCGGGCTGGACGTCCGAATCCTCCCACACCGTCTCACTCACCATCCCCGGCGTGAATATCACCGGCCCGAGCAAGGTCACTTGGGGCCAGAGCGTTACCGCGACGGTTAGCGCGCAGGTAGGCGGCAGTGCTGAGGGTATAGCGGTGGCCTTGGAGACGAGAACCGACGAGACCGACTGGACGCGCACGACCGAGAAGACCACCGACGAGAACGGCCAGGCCGCCTTCACGTTCCTGCCGACCTCGCGGACGTACTACCGCGGGGTTGCAGTGGTCAGCGATGCCAAGTCGGAGACGTCTACCGTCACGGTGGACCCCTATCTCACCATCGAAGCGCCAGTGGACGTGGAGCGCAAGACGACCTTCACGATTCGCGGATCGCTCAAGCCACTGCACGAGTCCACGGACCGAGTCAGCATTCAGTTCTTCCTTGGCGACAAGCTCGTGAAGACAGTCCCGGCAGTCGAGACGACGTATACGGAGTCTCCCGGCGTCGTCTACACGAGGTACTCGGCGAAGACCGCGCTCACGACGCCCGCCGCATTCACCGTGAAGGCGGTGGTAGCGGAGACGAATGGACTGAACGCAGTCAGCAGCGAGTCGAAGACCCTCTACGTCAACCGCCCGACGCTCTCCATGTACTCGAACCGCACGAGCGTCACGTACAGCACGCCAGCCACCATCTATGGTTGGCTCAAGGCGCGTTCAGGCGGTGCGATCAAGGACCAGCGTGTGGCTGTCGAGCGCTCAACGGACGGCGGCAAGACGTGGAAGTGGCTCAAGACGGTCAGAACATCCAGCACGGGCAAGCTGTCCCTGAGTGTGAAGCCGTCGAGTGACACCCTGTTCCGCTTCCGGTATCCGGGCTCGACGTACCACATGCCTAGAATCAGCTCCAGCAAACTGATCACGCCGCACATGCAGATCACTATTCCGCAAGACGACGACGGGGACGGCAAAGTAGACGCACTCCCCGGTGACATGGTCGGGTTCACTGAGCCATGGCGACTCCCGGTCGGCTGGCATCGGCTCAAGGTGACTTCCTCGAACAAGCTCAGGAGTATCGCGGTGGGCAGAATCACCAGTGATGGAGACGTGACCGTCGCGTGGTGGGACGTGGTACCGGCGGACACTGAGATGACGTACAAGTTCTACGCACCGAAGGACAACGCTCGGTACTTCATCCAAGTGGAGAACTACAGCAAGGCTAGCTACGTCGAGATAGAGCTCTGGTAGCTTCATCCCGCTTTTCTCGGTGAGCTGAATATTCTGCCTCGGGACTGCCAATTCGCAGGATTCCCCCCGCAGAGGTCGTATCGGTAGGTAAGACGCCTTCGATGGGGCCGCAACTGCGGGGGGTTTCGAGGCAAACATGGACGTCCCTATCCTCGTGTTCACGGGCTTCTTGCTCGTAGCAGCACTACTAGGATTTATTCTCGTAACCCTTCCTCGCTTCATGGCGCCCCGCCACGCCGGCGTGCTCAAGTCGCGCACGTACGAATGCGGCGAGGAACCTATTGGCGAACCGTGGGTCCGCTTCCGCGTCGGGTACTACATCTTCGCGTTGGCGTTCGTCATCTTCGACGTCGAATCCGTCTTCCTCTACCCGTGGGCCGTCATCATCAAGAAGCTCGGTGTCTACGGGCTCGTTCAGATGGCGGTCTTCATCGGCATCCTCTTGTTGGGTCTCGCCTATGCGTGGCGCAAGGGGGTGCTCGAATGGGTGTAGACGAGCGCGCTGTGCGCGCAGATGACCGGAGCGGCGTCCTCGTTGCCCCGTTGCAGACACTGATGGACTGGGCGCGCGGTCACTCTATGTGGCCGCTCACATTCGGTACCGCCTGTTGCGCGATCGAGATGATGACCTGCGGCTCGGCGCGCTACGACACCGATCGCTTCGGCATCTTCTTCCGCAACTCCCCGCGCCAGGCCGACTGCATGATCATCGCCGGAACGATCAACCTGAAGATGGTCCCGCGCATGAAGCTGCTCTACGAGCAGATGGCCGAGCCGCGCTACGTCATCGCGATGGGAAGCTGCGCGATCGGCGGCGGGCCGTTCTCGGAGGGCTACAACGTCGTGAACGGAATCGACACCGTCATCCCTGTCGACGTCTACGTCCCGGGTTGTCCTCCCCGTCCGGAATCGCTCATCAACGGCCTCGTCACTCTCATGGAGCGCAATGCCGCTGGCGAGCTTTCCGCGGCCCAGCGCTGGGCGCTCGAGGGGCGTTCGGCGTGAGCGAGAGCACCGCAACGAAGCTGACGACCGCGACCGCCACGGCCGGTTCCGCCGTGCTGCACGAGCTGGATGGCGTATTCGATGTCGACGTCCTGGGTCCCGGCGGCATTGCCTGCGCGCGCACAGGTCGGAGCGACCTGCTGGCCGTGGCACGCACACTGCGCGACTCCTATGGCTTCGGTCATCTCGACCTGCTCACCGCGATCGACAATCCGCCCGACGTCGGCGGGCTCGACATGCTCTACGGGCTCGTGCGGCGTGACGACGGCGAGCAGGTCATGCTGCGTGTCGCACTAGCCGAGGACTCCCTGTCGGTGGCGACTCTCTCGGCGATCTGGCCAGCTGCGAACCCGCTCGAGCGCGAGGTCTACGACCTGTATGGCGTTCACTTCGAAGGGCACCCTTTCCTGCGGCGGCTCCTCCTGCGCGACGACTTCGACGGGCACCCGCTCCGCAAGTCCTACGTGATGGGCGAGCACGGCGTCTCCGCCGAACAGGTGACGGACGCGGTGCAGTCCCATGGGATCGTGGGTCCCGAGGGCGACGCCACAGTCGCCGCGTTCCCGTTCGTCGGTACCGAGAAGAACGGCGACCCCAGCCTCCGCTCGCAGCGCCTGATCCTGAACGTCGGCCCCCAGCACCCGAGCACGCACGGCGTCTTGCACCTCTACCTGGTGCTCGACGGGGAGTCGGTGATCGCGGCCCAGCCCACACACGGCTATCTGCATCGCTGCATCGAGAAGCTCTGCGAAAGCCGCTCCTACAAGGCCTGCACGGCGCTCATCGACCGCTGCGACTACGTCTCGGGCTTTCACCAGGAGCTCGCGTACATGCTCGCACTCGAGGAGCTGCTCGGCATCGAGCCGACCCCCAAGGCCGACTACATCCGGGTGCTGATGAGCGAGCTCGTGCGTATCTCGAGCCACCACACATGGTTCACCGCGGCGGGATTCGACACCGGCGCGCTGACGCCGTTCCTCTATGCGTTCATCGACCGCGAGGAGATTCTCGACTTCTTCGAAGCGGTCACCGGCGCCCGAATGATGTTCAACTACTTCCGCCCCGGCGGGGTCAAAGACGACATCCAGCCCGAGGCCGCCGAGAGGCTGCGTGCGTGGCTCAAGCGGTTCGACGCCTCCGTGGACGAGTACGAGGCGATGCTTACCGGCAACGAGATCTTTAGGGCCCGCACCCGCGGGGTCGGCATCCTGACGTGCAAGGACATCGAGGACTGGTCGGTTACCGGCCCGCTCGCGCGCGGCAGCGGCTACGACATCGACCTGCGGCGCGACGCTCCGTACGCCGCCTACGACCGCATCCCCGTGAACGTGCCGCTCGGCACCTCCGGCGACACCTTCGACCGCTACGTCATCCGCGTTGCCGAGATGCGCGAGTCGGCGAGGATCGCTCTTGCGGCGCTCGACGGCATGCCCGAGGGACCTCATCTTGCCGAGGGGGTGCCGAGGAACCTCCGGCCGCCCGTTGGCGCCGCCTACCGCAAAGTCGAGAGCCCGCGCGGTGAGCTCGGCGTGCTCGTGGTGAGCGACGGCAGCGACAAGCCTTGGCGGCTCAAGGTGCGCTCCCCCGCCCTATCGAACCTTCACGTCGCTCCCTACATGCTCGAGGACTGCAAAGTCGGAGACGTCATCCCCGTCGTGGGCTCGATCGACGTTGTCATGGGTGAGATCGACCGATGAGCATCCTGCGGACACTCCTCGGCATCGTCATCCTCACGGTCATCGTCCTCGTGAACACGATCGTGGTCATGTGGTGCGAACGTAAGTGGATGGGCCACATGCAGTCTCGACGTGGCCCCATGCGCACGGGATGGCACGGCCTGATGCAGCCTTTCGCCGACGCGCTGAAGCTGCTCGGCAAAGAGGACCTCACGCCGGCCGCAGCGGACAGGCGGCTCTTCCTGATCGCACCGCTCATCGCGTTCACGCCATCGCTGCTCGTCTACGCCGCCATGCCGTGGGTCGCCGACTTCACCGGAGTCTCCTTCGACGTCGGCATCTTCATGATCTTCGCCATCGCCGCGATCTTCCCGGTCGGCATGCTGCTCGCCGGCTGGTCGTCGCACAACAAGTACTCCCTGATCGGCGGCTTTCGTGCCGCCGCGCAGCAGATCAGCTACGAGGTCCCCATGATTCTCGCCGTGATGGGCGTGATCATGCTTGCCGAGTCGCTGCAGCTGTCCGATATCGTCGATTCTCAGGCCGGCGTCTGGAACGTGGTGACGCAGCCATTCGCATTCATGCTCTTCTTCATCGGCATGCTCGCCGAGCTGAACCGCACACCGTTCGATATGCCTGAAGCCGAATCCGAGTTGGTGGGCGGCTTCAACACCGAGTACTCATCCATGCGGTTCGCGCTCTTCTTCGTCGCCGAGTACGTCAACGTCTTCACTTGGTCGCTCATCTGCGTGCTGCTGTTCTTTGGCGGCTGGAACGGGCCGCTTCTGCCTGACATCGCATGGCTACTCGCGAAGACGTACCTCATCGTCTTCGCGATCATCTGGGTCCGAGCAACGTTCCCGCGTGTACGTGTGGACCAGCTGATGGCGCTGGGCTGGAAGCTGCTGCTTCCGGCCGCGCTCGTAAACGTGCTGATCACGGCGGTGGGCATGCTCACGAACGTTCTCGTTCTCGTGACGCTCGAAGTCGCCGCGGCGATAGCGCTGTTCCTGCTCATCAGCTGGCTCGGCGAGCACGCGGGCGACAAGCGCCGAGCCGAGGCCCGGACGCGCATCGCTCTGGGGGTTTCTCGGCAAGCAGCCGGACGATCGGCACGCAAGACCCGCACGGACGCGACTGCTGCCGAGACCGAGGGGGTGAGCGCATGAAGGGGCTAGCCAAGGGAATGGCTACCGTCATGCGGCACCTGCTGAAGCCGGCCGTCACCGAGGGCTACCCGTGGGAGCCGAAGGTGCTGCCTGAGCGCAGTCGCACGTCCTTCGCGCTGCCTCTCGACGAGAACGGCGTGCCCTACTGCAAGAGCTGCATGCTGTGCGCCAAGAGCTGTCCGGACGATGCCATCAAGATCGTCTCGGAGAAGCGCGAGGACGGACCGGGACGAGTGCTCAAGCGCTTCGAGATCGACCTCGGCCTGTGCATGTACTGCGGCCTTTGCGTCGAGAACTGCCCGTCCTCCGGGCTGCACCACACGGGCGACTTCGAAACGGCCACGGCCGAGCGAGGCGACATGACCCTCGTGCTCTACTCGGCCGAGAACCCAGCGACCCCCGCGACCGCGACCGCGAACAGCGCCTCGCAAGGCTCGTCGGACAACTCGCAACCGGCTGAAGGAGGCGAGGTGGCATGACCACGCAGGCGGTCTTCTTCTACCTGTACGCCGCCATTGCCGTTGCGGGCGCGGTAGGGCTCGTGGCCGCACGCCAGCTCGTGCACGCCGTCGTCTCGATGTTCGCGACGCTCTTCGCCATCGCCGCCCTCTTCTTGGTGATAGGCAGCGAGTTTCTCGCGGCCATGCAGCTGTTCGTCTACGGCGGTGCGATCACCGTGCTCGTGCTTTTCGTGCTGATGCTCACACAGCAAGGCTCCAAGGAGCAGGCGGACAGCGCCCGCCCGACCAAACCGACGGTGCGCTGGATGGGCGTGGCCGCATCTGTGGCGCTTTTCGTCTCCGTCGTCTTCACACTCGGCCGGACCACCTGGCCTGAGGCGGCGACCACATCTCTCACGACCGCGTCACTCGCTACCGTGCTCTTCTCGCGGTACGTGCTGCCCTTCGAGGTCGCCGGACTGATACTCACGGTCGCGCTGATCGGCGCCATCGTCCTTGCTCGCGAGGACGACGCGCCGGAGCTGTCGACCGATGCGCCTTTGACCGCCGGGGCTGCGCAACCGGTAACTGCCACCCCGGCGGTCGAACTAGATAGTGCGGGTGACGTGGCATGATCACGGTCAACCACTACGTCGTCTTGGGTGCGGTGCTCTTCTGCATCGGGCTGTACGGAGTAATCACCTCGCGTAGCGCGCTTCGCTTCATCGTATGCGTCGAGCTGATGCTCAACGCCGTCAACGTCAATCTGGTGGCGTTCTCCCTGTTCAACGCCGAGCAACCGCTGGCAGGCCTGAGCTTCGTCGTCCTCGCGATAGTGGTGGCAGCTGCCGAAGTCGGGCTGGCTCTTGCACTCGTCGTGGCCCTGAACCGTTCGGGCGACATCTCGGCCATCGACACATTCACGAACCTACGAGACTAGCTGGGGAGACGGACGAGGCGATGGTTCAGATGCATCCGAACTCAAGTCATGACGACGACAGCGTACGGATTTCAGGAAAGGGCGCGTGAGTATGGTGCCGCTACTCAGTCTGATGGTGTTCTTGCCGCTGGCAGGCGCGATAGCGATGATTGCCGTTCCGGCGGATAGGCCGACGTGGCCACGCTGGATCGCAGCCACCGTGTCCGCAACCGTGCTCGCGATCGCGAGCTACACCGTCGCGACGATCCAGTACACCGGCGGTCCGCAGTTTGTGGAGCGCTATCCCTGGATCCCGATCGTGAACATCGAGTACTACTTGGGGCTCGACGGCCTCTCGGTGCTCTTGGTCGCGCTCTCGGCGCTGCTGTCGTTCCTCGCCGTTCTCGCCAGCTGGAAGGTCGACAAGCGTCCGAAGTTCTACTTCGGCATGATCCTGCTGCTCGCTGTGGGCACAAACGGCGTCTTCATGGCGCTCGACCTCATCCTCTTCTACGTCTTCTGGGAACTGGTCCTCGTCCCGATGTACTTCCTCATCGCGGTGTGGGGCGGCGAGCGGCGCGCGTACGCGGCCGTGAAGTTCTTCCTCTACACGATGCTCGGCGCCGTCCTGATGCTGGTCGGCATCCTGGCAATCTACCTACATCCGCAGGGTGGCACGTTCGACATGCTCGCACTGGTCGATCGCGGCTTCCCGGCCGACTTCCAGTGGTGGGTGTTCTTGGCGCTCTTCCTCGGGTTCGCCGTCAAAGTACCCATCTGGCCGCTGCACACCTGGCTGCCCGACGCTCACGTCGAGGCGCCCACCGCTGCCTCGGCGCTGCTCGCCGGCATTCTGCTGAAGATGGGCACCTACGGCTTCTTGCGGATTTCGCTTCCCGTGCTCCCCGAGGCATGGGCGCAGTGGAGCTGGTTCATCGGCGTGCTGGCCGTCATATCGATCATCTACGGCGCGCTCGTCGCGTTCGCACAGACCGACCTCAAGAAGCTCGTCGCGTACTCGTCCGTCTCCCACATGGGCTTCGCCATGCTGGGCATCGCGGCAGGGACCGCTGTGGGGCTGGACGGCGCGCAGGCAGTCAACATCAGCCATGGGCTTCTCTCGGCGATGCTCTTCCTCGGCGTGGGGATGACCTACGAACGTACGCACACGCGCAAGATCGCCGAAGTGTCCGGGCTCGCAGGCCAGACTCCGGTGCTGGCGGGGCTGTTCGCCTTTGCGGCTTTCGCCTCGCTCGGACTGCCCGGGCTCTCGGGATTCGTCGGCGAGTTCCTGTCCCTGCTCGGCAGCTGGCAGTCGAGCCTCGCGGCGACGTTCACCGTCCTTGCGGCGCTGGGCGTCCTTCTCGGTGCGGCGTACATGCTGTGGATGGTGCAGCGCGTCGTGCTCGGCGAGGTGTCCCCGGCGGTCGACGGGATGTCGGATGCGACACCGCGCGAAGTGATGACGTTGGTGCCGCTCGCTGCGCTCTCGCTTGCGATGGGCGTGTGGTGGCTGTGGACACTGCAGCATTTCGATGCGTACTCGGAGGGGCTCGCGCGTGTACTGGCTCGCTAGAATGAGCGACGTGGCGCCTGCAGGGGGCCGACGATGAACTGGGTTGTCGCCATACCGGCGCTCCCGGCGCTCTCGTTCGCCATCTTCCTTGTCGCGTCGCGCCGTCTGCGAATGAAGCTGCTCTGGCTGCCGATCGGCGCGTCGTTCGTTTCACTCGGCTTGTCGCTGATGGCGTTCACCCGTGTGTGGCCGGGCGGGAGCGAAGAGGCGGTATGGCACCAGTCGTTCGTCTTCGGCGTACTGGGCGGCCGGCCGCTCGAGCTCTCCATGGCGCTCGACCCCGTCGCCGCGGCCATACTCCTTGTGGTCACCATCGTCGGTGCGTGCGTACAGGTCTACTCACTCGGCTACATGCACAAAGACGACCGCCAAGGCTGGTACTTCGGGGTGCTGTCTCTGTTCACGTCGGCGATGCTCCTCCTCGTACTCTCCAGCAACCTCCTGCTCACCTTCATGGCGTGGGAGATGATGGGGCTCTGCTCGTATCTGTTGATCGGCTTCTGGTTCGAGAACGAAGCGCCCCGCAAGGCCTCACAGAAGGCGTTTCTCACCACGAAGGTCGGCGATCTGGGTTTCCTTCTCGCACTGTTCGTCGCGTTCAACACGATCGGCGCCTTCGGCTACGAAGAGATCCTCGAATCCTTGGGGAACTGGCCTGCCGCGGCACTCGCCGCTGCGGGCTGCGGACTCGTGCTTGCCGCAATGGGCAAGTCGGCGCAGATCCCCCTTCACGTCTGGCTGCCTGATGCCATGGCGGGCCCCACACCGGCCTCCGCGCTGATACACGCCGCCACGATGGTCGCGGCCGGCATCTACGTGGTCGCGAGGATGCTGCCGCTCATCGCGCTCACGCCATGGGTGATGCACCTGGTCCTCTACATCGGGGTCGCAACCGCGCTGATGGGCGGTGTGCTCGCCTGTGTGCAACATGACGTGAAGAAGGTGCTCGCCTACTCGACGATATCCCAGCTGGGATTCATGTTCATGGCGCTCGGTGCGGGTAGTGCCGAGGCTGCCCTGTTCCACCTCACCACGCACGCGTTCTTCAAGTCGCTGCTCTTCCTCGGGGCCGGCGTGATCATCCACGCCGCTCACACACAAGACATGCGGCTCATGGGCGGCTTGGGCCGCCATATGCCGATCACAGCCGGGACCTTCACGGTGGGCACGCTGGCTCTCGCGGGCGTCTTCCCTTTCTCGGGCTTCTTCTCCAAAGACGAGATCATCGCGGTCCTGATCCACGAGGGCGACTACGTTGTCGCAGCGCTTGCCCTTGTCGCCTCGGCCCTCACGGCGTTCTACGTTGCGCGGATGCTGTTCAGGGTCTTTGGAGGACCGGAGCAGACTGAGCTGCACGAAGGCCACACCACCATGCTCGCGCCCATGGCCGTACTCGCTGCCATCACCGCGGTAGGAGGCTTCGCATCGCCGGCCTTCGCCGAGTTCTTGGGCGGCCACGGCGTCTGGCCCGAGCTGCGGGTCGCGCTCCCCTCACTCGGCGTCGCTGCGACCGGCCTCACCGTCGGCTGGTGGTTCTACGGCCGACCGGGAGTCGTCGTCAACACGCGCATCTACAAGGAGCGGTTCAGCCGCATCTACGGATCGCTCGAGCAGAAGCTGTTCTTCGATTCGTTCTACCAGAACATCGTGATTCGACAGTTCTTCCACTTGGCCGACTTGCTCGCCGTGTTCGATCGAAAGGTTCTCGACGGCATCGTGAACCTCGCGGTAACCGTATGGGTGAAGTCCGCCGCCGGAGCTTGGCGCTTCGATGATGTCGCCATCGACGGTACCGTGAACGGCGTCGCACGAGCGGATGTCTTCGCGACGAAGCAGCTCGACTCGTTCGACAACGGGGCTGTCGACGGAGCCGTGAACCTCTTCGGCACCTCCGTGCTGAGAGCGGGGGCCATTCGCAAGATCCACACCGGAAATGTCCAGACGTACATAACGGCCTTCGCCGTTGCCGCCGTCGTGCTCGTGTTGGTGTTCGTCCGATGAGAGGCCCGACATAATGACCGAACCGGTCGCCGCAGTGGGACTTCTGGCCCCGCAACTGATCGTCGCCCTCACAGGCGTCGTCGTGCTGCTTGCCGACCTGATCTGGATGAAGAAGGCCTCCGAGCCCGGCTCTCGGCCGTGGATCGCGTACCTGGGCATCGGCGGGCTCATCATTGCCGTTGTCGCAAGCATCATGGGAGCGGGGTCACACGGGACGGCGTTCTCGGGTGCCATCACCGTCGACTCGCTCACTACCTTCTTTGACCTGGTGTTCCTCGGCATCGGCATCGTCGTCTTGCTGCTCTCCATCGACGCGCTCCCAAGCTTCACGTCATGGCCGGCAGAGTTCTACGCGATGGTCATCTGGTGCACTCTCGGCAGCATGCTGATCGCACCCGTGACGGAGCTGTTCACCTTGTTCGTCTGCCTCCAGCTCACGAGCCTCCCCCTCATCGTGCTGATCGCTTTCGGAAAGCGGGACGTTCGCTCCCGAGAAGCCGCGATGAAGTATCTGCTCCTCGTCTTGGTCTCGACCGCGCTGTTCCTGTACGGGCTCTCACTGGTCTACGGCTCTCTCGGCACGAGCAGCATGGCCAAGATCGGGTCGATACTCGCCGAGCGCCCCCTGCCCGCCATCGGCGCCATCGGCCTCGTGCTGATGCTTGCGGGCTTCGGCTTCAAGACCACATCCGCGCCGTTCCAGTCGTGGGTGCCCGACGTGTATGAGGGGTCGCCAACACCGGTCACCGCGCTTCTCTCGGTCGGCTCGAAACTGACCGGATTCGCCTTGGTGCTGCGGTTCGTCGTCACCGGACTCGGTGCGCAGCCGAAGTTGCACCTCGTCTTCGCGGTGCTCGCCGTCGCATCGATGCTGGTCGGCAACCTCGGAGCGCTCCAGCAGAACAACATCAAGCGGCTGCTTGCGTACTCCGGCATCGCCCAGGCGGGCTACATCCTCGTCGGCCTGGCCGCCATGAGCGCTACGGGCATGTCCGCCCTGCTGTTCTACCTGGCGGCCTACGGAATCGCGAACCTGCTCGCCTTCGCCGTGGTCATCGCCTTCACGCGGGCCGTCGGGAGCGAGAACATCGCCGACTACGCTGGCCTTGCCCGGCGCTCTCCGCTCGCCGCATTAGGCCTCACGGCCGCGCTGATGTCGCTCGCTGGCCTTCCCCTGACCGCGGGCTTCATGGCGAAGTTCTATGTGTTCCTCTCGGCGGCGCAGGCCGGCCTGTACTGGCTTGTCTTGATTGCGGTCGCCAACGCCGTGCTGGCGTTCTACTACTACCTGCGCGTGGTTTGGGCCCTGTGGGTCCAGGAGAGCGATGCCGAGCTACTCACGGTCTCTCCGCGCCTCTCGCTCGTCATGGCCGGGTGCACGCTTGGCGTCGTTGCCGTCGGGCTCTTCCCGGCACCTCTGCTCGACGCCACAACGCGCGCTGCGGGAGCCCTCTTCGGCCTGTAGTCACCGCACGCTCATCGTTTCCAGCGCAATCATTCTGATGTCCCCCCTTCGCGTCGCCCCTCAGCTGTGATGTACTGGAAACACTAGCCAGCTGACCGATCTCTTGGGGGGATTCATGAAGCAAGCCAAGCGCCTCATCGCAGGGCGCGTGACAATCCTGCTCGCCCTCGTGGCAACCGCGCTCGCGTTCAGCGGGGCGATGGCGGTTGCCACGCCCGGAGCGCCTACGATGGGAGTCGGTGGTCTCGCGTCCCAACTGGAGGCGGCGCCCGACGGAAGCCTCACCGGGTACTTCCAGACCGTAGTGCGCGGCGACACCGTCAGTGAGGTGCCGGTCACCATCCTCGCCGTTACGGGCGACAGCTCGAGTGCGTTGATCCTGTTCGAGTCGAGCGGACCGATCATCGACAAGGCCGGCGGCATCGCCGCAGGGATGAGCGGAAGCCCGCTGTACATCGAGGCCGGAGACAATGACGTGCTGGTCGGCGCTGTGTCCTACGGCGACTACTTCACGCTTGGCGGAACCGGCCTCGCAACGCCCATCGAAGCGATGATGGACATCGAGACCCGCTACGCACCGACCGTTGAGCGCTTGGAAGCACCGGTCCTTGCCGGCGGCTCGGTCATCTCAAGCATCATCGTTGCCCCGAACCCAGAGGACTATGCCGGAGCGGCAGAAGAGGGCGCTCTGGTCGCCAAGCCCCTCGCCTCGGTCTTTCTCGGCGGTCTCAGGCCTCAGAGCGTGATGTACAAGCGCCTCGCGGCGGACATGAAGTCACAGGGCGTGAACCTCGTGCCGCTCGCGACACGTCTCGGCGGTACCGCGATGAAGAACGGCGAGCCCTACTCGGCTCCATTCGAGCCCGGTGGATCCGTCGGGGCGCTGGCCGCGCGCGGTGACCTGTGGTTCGGCGGTCTCGGAACCGTCACCTACACTTCTGACAACGTCGTGCTCGCCTTCGGCCACCCTGCCTTCTGGGACGGCCCCACGAGCCTGTACATGACAAACGCGTGGATCGACGGCATCTGGCCGAGCCAGATGGAGCCCTACAAGCTCGGGCGTCCGGGCGCCGTTCACGGTGCCATCACGCAGGACCGTTCATCGGGCATCATGGGCCGCGACGACCTCGAGTTGGATGAGACGGTCGTCACCGCGCAGGCGACTCGTGTCGAAACGCAGGAGTCGACGACATCCGCCGTCTACTTCCCCACCGATTTCTTGAGCATCAACGATGGGCGAAGCATGCTCGCAGCCAGCGGCGCGTATGTGGCCGGAAGCCGGCTGTTCGATCAGTTGTACGCACCGGGCAGCGCGGTCACGACGACCACCATTGTGGTGGACGACGGCACCGAGACTCACACGATCGAGATGCCGAACATGGTCGACAGCGACTACGACGTGGCCGCGGCCGCCGTGGACGATGTATACGCGGCCCTCGGCCAACTGCTAAGCATCACCGACAGCGGGCTCGCCCAGCCTCGTATCCTCTCGGTGGACGTGACCTCCGAGATCTCTTCGGAGCGGAAGAACGCGCAGATCATCGACGTCATCGCGCCCAACGGTCTGGTAGCCGGAGAAGACAACGCCGTCAAAGTCTCGCTTCTCAAGTACGGTGTCGCCGCCACTCAGACTGTCGACGCAACCATCTCGATCCCAGCCGGAACACCGATTCCCGGCGGGACCCTGTCGGCTTCGGCTTACGGCAGCGAGTACGACATGGGCGACGAAATGATGGATGAAGAGCTTATGGACGAGTGGTACGAGAGCTACTACTACTCCGATCGCCGCAGCGTTGCCGAGGTCGTGGATGAACTGAATGCCGCTCCCGGCAATAACACGATGACCATCAGCTTCTACCCCGGGTTCGACTTCGAATATGGCTACCCGTTTGAGGATGAAGATGAGGAGTCGCCCGACGCGGTCGCTGAGACGCTGGTGACGGTTGACTCCGTTCTGACGGGTGCAGCGCAGAAGAGCGCGACCGGCATGAGCGCGCGTGTCAGTTCCAAGACCGTCAGCTACGGAGGAGCGGTCGAACTCATCGGACAGCTCTACGGTGTCGATGAGCCCGCAGCTGTGTACGTTTACGGCACTGAGGCAGGCCAGAGTACCGAGAAGCTGCTCGGTGAGGCCTTTGTTCTCACCGGGAATGATGACCTGCCGTGGTACATCTTCCAGACGAGCGGACTGAAGAAGAACATCAGCCTACGCGTGGTCTACTCGGGTGACGAGTAGACCCTCCCTTGCGAGCAGATCGCAACGGTGAAAGTGCGCGCGAAGGTAACGCTCAGCCCGTCGGTCACCAAGGTCCGCAAGGGCAGTAGCATGCGGCTGACCGCGACGGTGACTCCCGCATCGAATGCCGGCTCCTCCGCCGTCTTCGAGTACTACAACTCTCGCTACGGCAAGTGGAGCACGATTGCCAAGAAGACTCTGAAGGCTCAGCCGGGTGCATCATCGGCCACTGCGGTCTGCTACTCGTGGACGCCTCCGGCCGGCACCATCAAGACCCGTGTCCGTTTCCTCGGGAGCACAACGAACGTCGCGACCACCTCGGCGACGAAGACGCTGTACGTGAAGTAGCCTACGGCGCAACAAGCAGCAAACCAAGAACGTCCGGCGGATCATCCCGCCGGACGTTCTTGGTTCCAGCGAGCACCGGCCTTCGCCCTCGGGGAGAGAACGAGACCCGTGCGTACGGTATCCGCCTGCCTGCCCAGCGCATTTCAGGGTCCGGCCCAAGCGCGAGGCTACACAGACAAACCCGAGAAACAGTCGAGGGGCGAGCCGCTCGGCTCGCCCCTCGGAATAGACATGTTGCGTGAGCCGCTACTCGATGAGTCCAAGCAGCTGTAGCCTCGTCGCCTCCGAGATCGAGCTCGTCGGTCCGAAGACATAGCCACGAACGATGTTCGCGCTGTTGGCGGTCAGGTATTCAGAAACCGCGGCAGGCACAGACGTCGGCTCAACAAAGAGAACTGGGCCGCCAAGCTTGCCGACAAAGGCCGCTGCGGCGATTCCGCTCGTGGAGCTCGGGGCGAACGCAACCCTCGTTCCAGTCAGCCAACCCTCGTCGAGCGCGCGCTGAGCGAACAGCGCGGCTGTCTCGGGGTGGGTCGCCCCTCCGATTCGGTCGGCGGGAGCCACGCCAAGGTCGGTACGCAGCGTCTCGCTCACGGCTGACGCGCTGCCGAGCACGTAGCGCTGTGTGAGGCCGAGATCAGCAAGTGCTTCATCGGTCGCCGCAGGGACTGCGGTGGAGCTCACGTACAGCAGCGGGAAGTGCATACGGGCCGAGACTGCCGAAGCCGCGACCGCGTCGGGGAGACGCCGCGTCGCGCCGGCTCCAGAGACGAGGGCGGTATCGGGAAACGCGGTGCCGAGTACGAGCTTCATGCGGCGGGCGACGGCTGCAGCCGTGGCGTACTTGTCGACGCCGTAAACTCGGTCAACAGACCTGACACCCGGGACTGCCTTGATTGCCCTGAGCACGCCCGTCGAGACTCCATCGGTCCCACCCACCACATGGACTCTGATTCCATCGGGCATGGCGACGAGGGCGGCCCGAACATCAGCGCGCAGTGTCGACTTCTGGCTGAGGAGAAGCGGTGCGTCGTAGGCGCCTGCAAGCCCAGGTGCGGTCGCGGCCTCGAAGCGCGCCGCGCTCTCACCGCTCGCGATCACGACGTGGCTCACTCCGGTCCACTTCGGATAGACGGCCTTCGCCGCCGCAAGAGCGTTCACATACCTGTCGCCGGGGTAGCGGACCATCTGCTTCAGCTTGAAGTAGGCCCTAATCGTGTGATCGGCAGTCACGTTGTTGAACTTGTACGTCCTCACGGCACCGACGGACACGCCATCGACCTTCACGCTCGAGATGTAGTAACCCTTCTCGGGCGTGACCTTGATAGTCGGGCTGTCATTCCCCTGATTGACGTACGTTAGATCGGCAGGGGTTATCTGTCCGCCGACGCTCGCCGAGGCATCGATGATGAAGGTGTCGGGCTCGAAAGCGACATCGATCGTATGGTCGGCATCGACGTCCTCGAATGTGTACGACTCCGCCGACGGGACCTTCTTACCGTCGACAGTGACAAGCGCAACGCGGTAGCCGGCATCCGGCGCGAAGGTGAACGTCTCAGAGCCGCCCGCGAGCACGGACTGCGTCGTATCCGATGAAATCGTCCCGTTGGGACCCGCGGTCGGGACTATCGAGTAGGTATCCGCGCCGAACAGCGCCCAAATCGTGTGGTCATTGGTGATATCCGTGAACTTGTACTCGCCAACGGGACCGACCGACGCGCCGTCGACGAGGACGTCAGCGACGTGGAACCCGGCATTCGGGGTGATTGAGAAGGTCGCGACATCACTGCCGGCGGTGACCGTCTGCACCTCGGACGGCGAGATCGATCCACCCATACCCGCGACCGGCGTTACGGTGTACTCGGCGAAGAACGACTCCGGACCAACCGTCACTCGATTGGACTCAACTTCACCGGCAGCGTTGAGCGCCGTCACACGATAGCGATAGGCCACGTCCGGCTGAGTCGTGGCGTCGGTGAACGTGGTCTGATTTGCCAGGGCCGTGGCGAGCACCGTATACGTGCTCTCGACGCCAGCCGATGTGACCGTGGAGCGCTCGACTCGGAAGCCGATCTCGTTCGCTGGGTTACCCCAGGTAGAGAGATCGCCGGCCGGCGTGCTGTCCGTCCACTTCAGGCCTATCGGCGCACCAGAGACACCGCTCGCGGCCAGAGACGGGGTTGCCACCAGCGATCGCGCAACTGCGAGCGACATCGGCCGCATCATGTCCATCTCTTCGTGGCTGAGAATGTGGCAGTGCCACACGTACTCCCAGCCAAAGTTGACCATCTGATTCGAGATCGGCGTCAGGTACGGAAGTCCCGTGACCGGATCGACCGGTGAGAAGCCCATCGTCGAGCCTATCGGCATCATTGGGTTGAGGGGACGAACGCTGTCCGGCACTCCGAAGGGGAGATCGGGCGCATCGGGCTTGAGCGCGACGATCGTGTCCTCGAGCGGTGCGACGCGGACCGTCTCCTTCCAGCCGAGTTCGTTATCGTCAGGCGGCCTGATAAAGCCGTCCCAGCCGACACGGTTGATTACCTGGACATCGAACAGGTGGAAGTGCACCGGATGCGTGTCGACTCCGTTGTGCGTGATCTTCCAGATCTGGGTGCCGTCCTCGCCTACCGGAGAAAGCGGCGTCATCGAGTCCTGAAGCAGCTCGGTCGTCGGATCGCTGTAGCTGTAGAGGATGAAGTTCGGGGCACCGGGAATGCCGCTCGGCCGTTCGAGCCCGAGCTTCGCACTCATGCGCCCGAACTCCGGGTCGAACGTCTCGCCCTGTTCGTCCTGAATGGCCTTGGCGCCGAGCGGGATCGTCACATCCCTGCTGTCCAGGGTCTTGAAGCTCATCTCTTGCTGGTAGATGCGCACGTACGGATCAGCGGTGAACGGCTGATGGTACGCAGAGCTATAGCGCGAGTCCGGAACGATGACGGGGTTCTGCGAAGACTCGAATACACCTTCGGAGTCGTTGGTCGAAGTGAAAGCATCGTTGAGCGCTTCGAGGTCGAACGCCGGCGCGGCTGCCGCACTTGCGACCTTGATCTGCATGATCGTCCGCGTGTTGGGGCCGAATCCGATCTTGGTGGACTTCGTTCCGCCAACGTCGGTCAGGTCGGGTCCGCCCGTGTAGTAGTCCGTGCGCGGATCGAGCGCAGGGAACGCGGTTGGCGCGTCGTTGTACAGGATGATCGTCTTGCCAGCGTACTTGGAGAAGTCGACGACCACGTCCGCACGCTCGGCGTTACCAAGCAGCAAGCTGTGATCCTGGACGTTGCCGACGTTGAACAGCGTTGGATCCGTGACCCAGGTCACGGGCTGGTTCGGGATTACCGCGGGCTTCGGCAGGAAGCCGCTCTCCGTGCCGATCTGGATCCAATCCGGGCCAGCTGTCGCCGGATCCGGCGCGCCGCCGGCTCGGCCATCGGTCGGCCACAGCTCGGGGAAGCCAGGCGTCTCCTTGGCCGGAACCATCTTGACCTCTGTGTTCGTACGACCGTCGACGCTCTTCTTCGTGGGGTCGGCGACGTACATCTGCAGGTTGAAGAATCGGTCGTTGGCCGCGTTGAGGATGCGGAGGCGGTAGCTCTTGGGCTGGACTGTCAGCTTCGGGTACGGCGTACCGTTGACCAGCGGCGTGTCGTTGTAGTTCTCCATCCCCATGGAGGGGTTGGGGGTGGCCGGCATCAAGGGCGGCTCCCAGGGAGCGTTCTCAGGGTCGTAGTACGGGTTGGGAATCGGCGGCTTCTCGATATTGAGAGTAGGGGGCCAGAACCATGGCCCGTAATGCCAGCGGCCCGTCGCGTTCACGGCGCCAGGATCGGCGGGGTTCTGCGCTGGAACGTACACATGCGGCACCCAAAGGTCGCCGGTCTTGGGCGCCCTGATGCCGGTGATTTCGTCGAGTGGGCCCGTCCCCCAGTTCCACGTCGGGTCCGTCTTGCGAACGGTGGCTGCATCCACGAACGTCTTGTCCTGAATGATCAGCGGGATCTGCTCGGCGGGAATGACTCCGTCGGCGACGAGCTTCTTCTCCGTTTTGTCAGTGAGGATGTAGCCCGAGGCCTCGCCGGCGTACACGTTCAGCCGGGTGATGCCGAAGCTGTGGTCGTGGTACCACAGCATCCTTGCGCTCTGCTCGTTCGAGTAGAAGAGCGTCATCGACCCGTCGCCGGGATCCGGCATGTCGGGCACGTTCTTGACGCTCACACCCTTTGGATACGGCGTGTCCTCATCGGCCGGCGTGGTCCACTGATGGGGCGTACCGTCGCTTATCCATACGGTCTTGCCACCGTGCAGGTGCAGCGAACCACGGTTCTGCGTGTACATCTCACCTTCGGTCGGGCCTTCACCGGCGCCCATGACCGAGGTGTCAACTGGTATGAAGAGATCTCCGCCTTCACCGGTGGGGAGTTTGTTGGTGAACTTGACGCGCACCGGGCGGCCCTCGCTCGCGAGGATTGTGGGCCCGAGATAGTGGATCGGGTCCGGCTCTACCGTGTTGTTGCCGTTTGAGTCGGTTCCGTTGTTCACCTGCACGTAGCCGCGTAGCGTGGTGGGCGGAAGATCCGAGTGAAGCTTCTCGGTGTACTGCCTCAACTCGATCTCGTAGTAGTCACACCCGGGGTACGTCACGGTGTCGGGCTTCGCGACCGAGAGATACTGCCCGAGGTTGTTGGCCTTGCTGGCGCCAAGGCCCGGCAAGCCATCGACGAACTTGCGAATCAGCGGGCTGTACGCCCAGTTGGGGGTCGACCCAAAGTAGTCGGGGACTCCACCCGGTTGCGGTGTCGGGGCCACATCGGCCGCCCGGGAACCGCCGCTTTCCGCCGAGCCGATACTGGCGAGAGCTTTGAGCAGTTGCATCCGAGCAGCAGCGGCCTTGCGCTCCTCCAGGGTGACACGGAAGCTGGCGACCCTGGCCGCCTTCGCCGTCAGGTCAGCCGAAGCGCTCTTCGACTTCACTTCATCCGCTGCGGGCGCCGAGGCGATGAGCGCGAATCCTGAAGCCGAGACGACCGAGATCACGAGCAGACGTGCGATGATCCTGAGAAATCGCCGGTTCATCCGTTGTCTCCCTCAATTTGTGAGTACGACGAGGATGATTGTAGCAGCAAAGGCCATCCAGCGGATACAAGAATTTGCACGCATGCCTGCTCAGACGTGCTGTCAGCGTATCTGCACTCGCTTCGAGACCACGACCCCAGACGATTTCATCGGCTGGTCCGTCGATCCGAGTGGATCGGAGGAGTCGTACTCGAAACGGCCAAGCTCGCCCCGGTCGGCGTGAAGTGTCACGACCACCTCAGAGCCGAGGGGCGCGTGGCGGTCGAGCACGAGGTCGATCTCCTGTGACTCGCCCGCCGGCCTCAGCACACGAGCGAGCTCGGCGCCTGGCAGTCCGTCCTCGACCAGATTGACTGACACCCACGAGGGTTCAGGTGTGAGCAAGTAGCGAAGACGGATTCTACG
>DATHUB010000409.1:0-5048 GCA_035462695.1 Coriobacteriia bacterium
CACATCCGGATTCTGCAGCGGGCCAAGGACCTCGGCGACTACCTGGTCGTCGCAGTGTCCACCGACGAGTTCAACGAAGGCAAAGGCAAGAAGGCCTTCCACGACTACCAGACCCGCAAAGAAATCGTCGAAGCGATCCGCTATGTCGATCTCGTGATTCCAGAGTACTCATGGGACCAGAAGATCGACGACATCCAGAAGTACAGCATCGATATCGTCGTCATGGGTGATGACTGGGCCGACAGCGACCGGTTCGACTATCTAAGAGAGCACTGCGAGCTCGTCTTCCTGCCGCGGACTGACGGAATCTCGACCACCGGCATCAAAGAGGACCTGAGTGCCAAGTAAGCAACGCCGGGCACCCGCGTGTTCGTGCCGCTGCTATCCTTCACACGCTCGCTCCCTCCGACTGCGAGGCCGCTGATGTTCCGCAAGATCCAGCAGAGGCTCCACGCTGCCGCCGAGTCGACTCGGCGGCATTGGGAGACGGTGCTGCACATCATCAAGGAGCATCGCGAGTACCGCATCCAGATACTGCAGCTCGCCAATGCGGACATTCTCAAGACCTACCGCGGATCGGCGCTGGGGTGGATGTGGGCGATCATCAAACCGAGCGTGACCATCTTCGTCTACTGGTTCGCTTTCACGATCGGCTTGCGCGCGGCCAAACCGGTGAATGGCTTCCCGTTCTTCCTGTGGCTCGTCGCCGGCATAGTCCCTTGGTTCTACATGAGCGAGATGCTCACTCAGGGATCAAAGACACTGAACAGGTACAACTACCTCGTGACCAAGATCAAGTTCCCGGTCTCGACGATCTCGACCTTCGTGAGCCTGTCGAAGCTCTACGTGCATCTCGCCCTCGTCGCCGTTGTTGTGGCGATATTCGTCCTCTTTGGCTATCCCGTGGACGTCTACTTCCTGCAGCTGCCGGTCTACGTCGGCTTGATGTTCGTCTTCTTCACGATCTGGTCGCTGCTCGCGGGGCCGCTCTCGGCAGTCAGCAAGGACTTCGCTAACACCGTGAGCTCGCTGGTGACCGCCATCTTCTGGATGTCGGGCATCATGTGGGACGCGAACAAGATCGACAATCCGATTCTGCATCGGGTGCTGCTGTTCAACCCCGTGACCTTCTTCGCGACCGGCTACCGAAACGTCTTCATCTACAAGCGCTGGTTCTTTGAAGACCAGTTCGCTCTGTTCGCGTTCATCCTTGTTCTTGTTGGGATGTTCGCGCTCAGCATCTACACCTACGACAAGTTGCGCCGCGAGATTGCGGACGTGCTGTGATGAGGCCTTGGATGGGCTCCGACGAGATCGCCATCGAGTTCAAGAACGTCTCGAAGAAGTACAAGCTCTACCGGAGCGACAAGCACCGGTTCCTAGGCATCTTCTCGGCGAAGGTGCCGTTCAAGGAGGTCTACGCCAACCGAGACCTCAACTTCACGATCAAGCGCGGAGAGTCCGTTGCGGTCATGGGCAAGAACGGCGCGGGCAAGTCGACGATGCTGAAGATGATCACGGGGGTCGTTTTTCCGAGTGAAGGCGAAGTGATCGTGAACGGGCGGGTGAGCGCTCTCCTCGAGCTCACCGCGGGCTTCGACCCCGAGTTCACCGGCCGAGAGAACGTGGCCCTGCGCGGTCAGATATGGGGCTTGGAAAAGGCTGAGATCGCGGATCTCGAGCAGAAGGTCGTCGACTTCGCCGACATCGGCGAGTACATCGACCAGCCGATGCGCACCTACTCGAGCGGCATGAAGGCCCGCGTCGGCTTCGCCATCAGCGCGCACATCAACCCGGAGATCCTCGTGGTCGATGAGGCACTCAGCGTTGGCGACAAGGCGTTCCGGGAGAAGTGCGACCGCAAGGTGCGCGAGATCATGGAGAAGGAACACGTCACGGTGATCTTCGTGACGCACTCCTCCGGAGCCGCCGAGTCGATCTGCAACCGGGGCCTGGTCCTGAAGAAGGGCAAGCTCGTCTTCGACGGCGGCGTATCCGAGGCGATCGACTTCTACGAGGGCCCGCGCGACCGCAGCAAGCCCTTCGACGACGTCCACATCACCGACGTCTGATCCTCTGCGGGCCTGCCGCCGCTGTCCGCACGCGAGCTGGTGCCTCGATACCGCTTTGTTCCGCCCAGTGTGATGGTCTGCGGTGGTCTGCCCACAGGGCCCCACCCGAGGTAGTCGGAGTTGACTTCGCCGATTCGCGCCGTGCGCGTCGTCTCGACGAACGCGTAGGGGATGCTTCTGAACTGCGGACCTTCCGAGCGGATGCCCACGGCTACGTGGTTATGGCTGTCGAGAACGAGCATCGCGGTGTCGTATCCCTCGCGCAGCATCAGCGCGCCCAACAGGACGCTCTTCTCCGTGCACACCCCCTTGCCGCCTGCAATGACCTCAGCGGGCATGCCTATCTCGGAACCGATCACGCCGTAGTCGATGTCCTGGATCGCCCTTGCCAACAGCTCCGCGTACTCGTCGTCGCTCAGCCCCGCGCGTCGTGCGATCTGCCGAAGCTGGGCCGTGAGCTCGGCGGCGAGCCGGGTCTTGCTCTCGGCCCGCACGAGCGAGCGGACATAGCGGGCACGCACAGGAGCGGGAGACTCGAAGACCCAGGCGGTGTTGAGACCTCGCGCAGCTTCGAGTTCGGAGGGATAGACGTGGACCGAGACTCGGTAGAGCGAGCCGCCGTAGAAGACGCGCCACTGCCGCAGCTGGGGGACTCCCGCTGTGGGCGCCTCCGTCAGCGCCTCGAGCCGCTGGTTGAAGACCCACCAGCGCGCGACGTCGAGCGCGTAGATACCGAGCGCGAGCGCCGCGCACAGCATGACAAGCAAAAGCACCGATGAGTTCACCGGATGGCGCCGGGCGTATGTGGTTACCAGCGAGCGCATCTGCTCGTCTCCGCAGCAACGGATAGCATGTATCTCCCGTCCAGCAATGAGCGTACCCTTCGCGAGGGCGGTAGCGCGACAGGGATCTCCGACCGCGAGCATCGTCACGCTCCCCGAGGGGCACAGCCGAGTAGTTGGGGTAGAACCTGAACATGTCAGACGAGAGCGAGGCCTGCACTTTCTGCGGAATAGTCCGCAGAGAGCACGAGGCCGATATCCTCTACCGTGATCAACAGGTCGTCGCGTTCTTGGACAGCAGGCCGGTCTTCCACGGCCATGCCTTGGTGGTGCCTGTGCGCCACGTCAAGACGCTCGGGCAGCTCCGTGACGATGAGGTACTGCCGCTCATGCGCGTCGTGCGCGCCCTCTCGCGTGCCGACGAAACCGAGCTTGGAGCCGACGGCAGCTTCGTCGCCGTGAACAATCGCATCAGCCAGAGCGTGCCCCACCTGCATGTCCATGTCGTCCCCCGGCACAAGGGAGACGGTCTTCGCGGCTTCTTCTGGCCGCGGACGAAGTACGAGAGCGCGAGCGAGCTGGCCGACTACGCGCAGCGTCTGCGCGTCGGCCTCGCCCGCGAACTCGAGGCTGGGCCGGAGGCCGGCGCATGAGGATCTTCACCATCGGCTACGAAGGCTGGGGCTTCGACCTGTGGGCCGACGAGCTGCTCGCCAACGGCGTGCAAACCGTCGTCGACGTGCGCGAACTGCCTTTGTCGAGACGACCGGGGTGGTCGAAACGCTCGCTCGCCGAGAAGCTCGCCGAGCGCGGGCTTGGCTACGTACACATGCGTGCGCTCGGAACGCCGGCGCCGCTTCGACACGGTCTGCGCGACGGCTCCCTACCGTTCCACGAGTTCGCACCGCAGTTTCGCGCGATGCTCGACGATCGCGCTGAGGAACTCGATGCGCTTCTCCATCTCGCACGCACGCAGACGGTAGTCCTGATGTGCTGGGAGGAGGACCCGGCCAAGTGCCATCGGTCGCTCGTGGTTGAGGCGCTCGGCGAACGTGCGGACGAGCCGCTAGACGTCGTCGACATTCGGCGAATCGCGCCATAAGTTGCCGAATGGAAACGTGCAGACTAGGCACAGTGCTCGCTACAATGTGGGCACGGCGGATGCCGAGGACGCCAGCGGGGCGTACCGATGAATCGAGGAGGTGATCCAGCGTTGAGTAAACAGAGCATCGCTGCGGTCCGGACCACCACGATTTGCGCGGGGGTCAAGACCTCCTAGAACGGCGGCGTTCCCCGAGAGACCTAGCTCGGGAACAAGGCGACGCCACCAACATCGACTGAATGTCGCTGTTCGGCAGCGATGAGAGAAGGCCACCTACGGGTGGCCTTCTCGCGTTCCTGGCCAGTGGGGTGTGCGCGCCTTACTTCAGCACGTCCTCGGGATCCAGCTCGCCGTCCTCTTTCTCACGGGCATGCTGCTGGTGGGCCTTGCGTGAGTCAAGGGCCCACTTCGCCTCCAAGACGTCCTGGTAGGCGGTTCGGAACAGCTCATCGCCACGGACGGTCGCCGCGAACGGCAGCAGCAGGAAGTAGGCCTCGTCAACTCGCTGTGTTTCGAGAAGCACGGATGCCTTCGCTACCGCGTTGGTGACCTCGAACGCGTGGTTCCACGGCTCGATGCGGAGCGTCGTGTCCGAGTACGCAAGCCGAGTGTCCGCGGGAAAGGACGCGTCACGAGCTCGAACGTCGAGACGCAGGGCGTACCCGTGCGCAGAGACGACGACGGCCAGACACAGAACGGCGACCGCAGCTGCGAGCCACGGTCGCCGAGACGTTGTCGTATGTGAGGGTAAGCGGCTCATGCGAGCCAAGCGTTTCGGCGTCTACCCGCAAGCGCCCGGAGGCGAGCAGGGTGCTGAACGCGCGAAGTCGGGAGTCGCTTCGATACGACCGACCAGCTCGGAGCGGTCGAACTCAGCGTGCAGCAGACAGGTGGTGTCCTCGGCCATGGGGTCGCCGGTGCGCTGCCAGGCCTTTGCTCGGCAGCCTCGGCAGATACGCGAGTACTCGCAGGCTTCGGGGGAGCACACGCCCTTGGACTCCTGCTGGTCGAGCTTGTACAGCTCGCCGACCGCGTCCTGCAAAGACATATCTCGGACCGTTCCGATCGTCCAGTCCTGAGCGAACTGGCAGG
>DATHUB010000410.1:0-1686 GCA_035462695.1 Coriobacteriia bacterium
CCCGCGTGCAGCTGGTGGCCAAGGACGGCCCGTACGCCCAGCTGCGGCTGCCGTCCGGCGAGATCCGCAACGTGGACGTGCGCTGCCGGGCCACCATCGGTGAGGTCGGCAACTCCGAGCACTCCAACATCAACTGGGGCAAGGCCGGCCGCATGCGCTGGAAGGGCGTTCGCCCGACCGTCCGCGGCGTCGCCATGAACCCGGTCGATCACCCGCACGGTGGTGGCGAGGGCAAGACGTCCGGTGGACGTCACCCGGTCAACCCGAACGGCAAGCGCGAAGGCCGCACCCGCCTCGCGAACAAGGAAAGCGACAAGCTCATTGTGCGTCGCCGTCGTACCGGCAAGAACAAGCGATAGGAGCCTGGAAACATGCCACGCAGCCTGAAGAAAGGCCCCTTCGTCGATCAGCACCTCTTTGTCAAGGTCGCTGCTGAGAACGAAAAGGGCACCAAGAACGTCATCAAGACGTGGTCCCGCCGTTCGATGATCGTGCCCGACATGCTCGGACACACGATCGCTGTTCACGACGGCCGCAAGCACATTCCGGTGTTTGTCACCGAGTCGATGGTCGGGCACAAGCTCGGCGAATTCGCTCTGACGCGGACTTTCCGCAGCCACGTGAAGGACGACAAGAAGGGCAAGCGCCGCTAACCCGCAAGGGTTAGCGAGTGCTTAGCACTTCTTCGATAGACGAGAGAAGGAAAGCAATGGAAGCCAAGGCAATTGCGCGTCATATCCGCGTAACGCCTATGAAGGCCCGGCGCGTCGTCGACCTTGTTCGTGGCAAGCAAGCGAATGAGGCTCTGGCGATTCTGAAGTTTGCCCCACAGGCAGCTTCGGAGCCGGTATTCAAGGTAGTAGCGTCGGCAATGGCTAACGCCCGTGTCGCCGCAGATCGCGACGGAGTCGCGTTCAACGATGATGAGCTCTTCATCAGCGAGGCCTTTGTCGACGAGGGCGCGACCATGAAGCGGTTCCGTCCGCGGGCCCAGGGCCGCGCGTTCCGCATCAACAAGCGGACCAGCCACATCACCGTGGTCGTCGCAACCCCGGAGAAGGGTGGGGAAAAGTAAATGGGACAGAAAGTCAACCCGAATGGGTTCCGTCTCGGCATCACCACGGACCACGTGTCGCACTGGTTCGCCGACAGCAGCAAGCCGGGTCAGCGCTACAAGGACTACGTCCGCGAGGACGTCAAGATCCGCGAGCTCATGACCATCGGCATGGAGCGCGCCGGCATCGCCAAGGTCGAGATCGAGCGCACCCGTGACCGCGTCCGCGTGGACATCCACACGGCGCGCCCGGGCATCGTCATCGGCCGCCGCGGCGCCGAGGCCGACCGCATCCGCGGCGAGCTCGAGAAGCTCACGGGCAAGCAGGTGCAGCTGAACATCCTCGAGGTCAAGAACCCCGAGATCGAGGCTCAGCTGGTCGCCCAGGGCATCGCCGAGCAGCTTGCTTCGCGTGTGGCGTTCCGCCGCGCGATGAAGAAGGCCATGCAGTCGGCAATGCGCGCCGGCGCCACGGGCATCCGTGTCCAGTGCGCCGGCCGCCTCGGCGGCGCCGAGATGAGCCGATCGGAGTTCTACCGCGAAGGCCGTGTGCCCCTGCACACCCTGCGCGCGAACATCGACTACGGCTTCTTCGAGGCCAAGACCACCTTCGGCCGCATCGGCGTGAAGGT